>JAFOCI010000012.1 GCA_017381365.1 Treponema sp. | reverse complement strand
GGGCTGTCCCAAAAGTAATGAGTGTAGCGCTCATTGAGCCCTTCGACAGGCTCAGGAACCACTCGTCGAAATGACTGCTACACTAAATGTGGTGGTTTCGATAAACTCAACCACCGTAATGCAAACTTATTGGACAGCCTCTATTCCTGTATTGCTTCGCGGAATTCGTATTTTAAATACCAGAAGGAAAATAATATGCGCTGTCCTTATTGCGGAAGTCTCGATGATAAAGTAATGGAATCAAGAACTATGGCCAACGGTGAATGCATCCGCAGAAGGCGTGAATGCAACAGCTGCGGCTACAGATTCACAAGTTATGAAAGAACTGAAGAAAAGCCTTTCATGGTAATAAAGAGAAATGGAAGAAGACAGCCATTTGACCATTCAAAGCTTGCAAAGGGAGTTGAACGGGCTTTTGAAAAACGTTCAGTTGCCACAGGCACAATTGAAAACCTTGTGAACGAAATTGAAGATACTGCCATCATAAGTTGCAAAACAGCAAGAGAAATCTCCACAACATCTTTAGGAGAACTGATTCTGGATCGTCTTTATAAAATTGATAAAGTAGCGTATATCCGTTTTGCTTCTGCGTACAAACATTTTGAAACGCTTGAAGAATTTCTTACAGAAATAAAAAATGCGGAGGACAAAAAACATGAATGATCAGTCAGTTTTTCCAGAATGGAGAGCTTTTTTAGGCTCCAGCAGTGACTCAGAAACAAAAAACTTCATTAAGTCTGTAGTAAAACGTTCTGGTGATATTGTTCCCTACAACAGAAAAAAAATTGAGACAGCCATAGACAAAGCCATCACATCAGTAGAAAAACACAGAAACCCGGACAGAGCAGCAGCATTAACAGACCTTGTAGAAGAAAAACTCCGTCTTCAGATGGCAGGTGCCCGCGCCCATTCCATCCCGGCCATTGAAGAAATTCAGGATATTGTAGAATCTGTCCTTATTGAAAATAAAGAAGTAGAAATCGCAAAAGCATACATAATCTACCGTGCCCGCCACGAAGCAATGCGCGACACTAAATCCCTGATGCTGGACATAAACAAAACAATGGATGGCTACCTTGGACAGAACGACTGGCGCGTACACGAAAATGCAAACGTCAATTTTTCTCTTGGTGGACTTATTCTTCACAATTCTGGAACAATCACAGCGAATTACTGGCTGAACAACATATACAGCAAGGAAATCGCTGATGCCCACAGAACTGCAGCATTCCATCTTCACGACCTTTCCATGTTCAGCGGTTACTGCGCAGGCTGGTCATTACGTCAGCTCATTCAGGAAGGGCTTGGGGGCGTTACAGACAAGAATTCCTCAAAACCGGCAAAACATCTTTCTACACTTGTAAACCAGATGATTAATTTTCTGGGAGTTCTCCAGAATGAATGGGCAGGCGCACAGGCATTCAGCTCCTTTGACACATATCTTGCGCCTTTCGTAAAAGCTGACAATCTTTCAGACCAGCAGGTACATCAGTGCATTCAGAATTACGTTTTTGGAATCAACGTTCCTTCCCGCTGGGGGTCACAGGCTCCTTTCACAAACATTACACTGGACTGGACCTGTCCTGCAGATCTTAAGCACAAAAAGGCAATAGTCGGCGGCGTTGAACAGGATTTTACGTACGGTGACTGTCAAAAGGAAATGGATATGATAAACCGCCATTTCATTCAAATTATGCTGGAAGGAGATTCAGATGGACGAGGGTTCGGCTACCCTATTCCTACATATAACATCACACGAGATTTCAACTGGGAAAGTGAAAATGCCCGGCTGCTTTTTGAGATGACCAGCCAGTACGGAACTCCTTACTTTCAGAATTTCATAAATTCCGACCTTGACCCTAGCGACGTGCGCTCAATGTGCTGCCGTCTTCGCCTTGACAAGCGGGAACTTCGCAAACGTGGCGGCGGACTTTTCGGTTCAGATGAATTTACAGGTTCTCTTGGCGTTGTAACAATAAATCTTCCTCAAATAGGATATCTTGCGCAAACAGAAGAAGAATTCTACAAACGTCTGGAATACCTTATGGACCTTGCAAAAGAATCTCTCTGCGTAAAAAGAAAGGTAATCCAGAAACTTTATGACGGCGGTCTTTTCCCGTACACAAAGCATTATCTTAAAACTTTAGACAACCATTTTAATACAATCGGGCTTTGCGGCATGAACGAATGCTGTCTTAATTTCCTCGGAGTAAGCATCACAGATCCAAAGGGAAAGAAATTTGCAGAAAACCTTCTTGATTACATGAGAAACAGACTTCAGAACTATCAGGAAGAAACAGGTGAACTTTTTAATCTGGAAGCAACTCCAGCAGAAAGCACCTCTTACAGGCTTGCAAAGCACGACAAGGAACAGTTTCCAGACATAATCACAAGCGGTTCAGAAGAGCCTTATTACACAAACTCAAGCCAGCTTCCAATTGACTTTACACAGGACATTTTTGAAGCCCTTGACCATCAGGAAAGTCTTCAGACCCGGTATACAGGCGGAACAGTTTTCCACACTTACGTAGGTGAACAGATAAAAGACTGGAAGGCTACAAAAGATTTAATCCGTACAGTTTTCACAAATTACAGAATTCCATACCTGACCATTTCCCCAACTTACTCTGTATGTCCTGTTCACGGCTACCTTCCAGGAGAACATTTTGAATGTCCTAAATGTAAGGCGGAAAAAACAGCGTTATTACGGTCAAAACTTGCAGAACTAGAAAAAGAAAAGGAAAATTTCTTAAAAAGTCAAGAAAAATAGTTTTTTAAATTTTTCCAAAATTCATTGACACTATTTACTGTGAACACTAAATTTGGATTGTAGCCGAGGATGTAATTCTGATACATAAATCGTCAGGTTATTTAAAGGGGAAAATATGGGTAGAAGTCTTGAAGAAATCGAAAAAGAAATCGCAGAAGTTCAATCAGAACTTTCAAACGTTCAGGGAACAGAAACTGAAGTCTATGCCCGTATTGTAGGCTACTACCGTGCAGTCCGCAACTGGAACAAAGGCAAACGGGACGAATTCAATCACCGTAAGCTTTTTGACATTGAAAACACAAAAACAAACTCTTATGTGCTTTCTACAGCAGCAGACCAGGCTTACACCTATGATTTTTCAACACAACCATTAGATTCAGCAGTTCCAGACGAAAATCAGGATTCTGTACATGCAGATACAAATGGTCATTACGAAATATTCACCCGCAAAACCTGTCCAAACTGTCCTCCAGTAAAAGAATTTATGGAAGGCGTGGAACTTTCTGGTCGCAGCATTGACGTTGATACAGAAGAAGGACTTGCAGAAGCTGCAGGTAAAGGAGTTTTCGCATCCCCAACAGTAATTGTTTACGATTCAGAGGGAAATGAAACTGCCAGAGCCCACAATGTTGAAGAACTTTCCGTTATTTTTGCAAAAATAACTGTAGGAGCATAATTCATGCTTTCGATGACTGCGCCGGCAGGAAGTCTGGTAAAAACAACTTTAGTTGATTTTCCTGGACGTGTTGCCAGCGCATTTTTTTTATCTGGATGCAATCTCCGTTGTCCCTATTGCTACAATAAACAGCTTGTAGAAAATTCATCCTCTGAAAATTATGTATCAATTCAACAGCTTTTCGATCATCTTGAAAAACGAAAAAACATTATTTCAGGACTTGTCATCAGCGGCGGAGAAGCCCTTCTTTCACCATATCTTGAAACAATCATCAGAACTGCTAAATCAAAAGGATATTCCATAAAACTAGACACAAACGGCACTCTTCCTGAAAAACTTGCCGGCCTTATCCAGAATCCAGAAACAAAGCCTGACTTTATTGCAATGGACATAAAAACTTCACTGGAAAAATATAAAATGCTTACAGCCAGCAATGAAACATTTTCTCAAATTGAAGATAAGCTGAAAAAATCCATTTCAATAATTTCCTCCTACCCGCAGACAGACAGAGAATTCCGCACAGTTTTAGTTCCTCCGCTAACGTCAAAAGATGACATACAAAAAATCGCATCCCTGCTTCCAGAAGACGCATCATGGTATTTTTCTCAGTTCCAGAATAACAGCTGTCTTTCGCCAGAATACGAAAAAATCCAGCCTTACAATGACGCAGAAACAGCTGCTATCGTAAAATTTGCGCAAAGTTTTATTCCAAACGCAAAGCTCAGATAATTAACTTCTTTCATTTTTTTTTAATTTTTACCGCTTTTTCCATTGACACTTTTTCGCATATTTGATATATTTTCAAACATCAAATGGCGATGTAGCTCAGCTGGTAGAGCACCCGGCTCATATCCGGTAGGTCATAGGTTCAAGCCCCATCATCGCTACTAAAGACTTGGTTTTTACCAGGTCTTTTTTTTTACCCCTTAACCTTTCATTCGCCACTTTACTAGGAACAAAAAAACATTTATTATCATTTTATTATGGAAACATTTAAAGCACCTTTTAAGGGACGTTCACTTTTAAATTGGATTGACTGGACACCCGAGGAAATTGAAAAATTATTAAACCTTGCCATTCAGGTAAAAGCAGAAGCTCACCGTGGCGAAGTACACCAGAGATTTTTAGGCAAAACAATTGCCCTTATTTTTGAAAAACGTTCAACTCGTACCCGTTCTTCATTTGAAACCGCTTTTGGCGAAGAAGGCGGTCACCCTGTATTCATGTCAACTGATGACATTCAGCTTGGCGGAAAAGAATCTGTAAAAGATACAGCCCGCGTTCTTGGAAGAATGTTCAGTGCAATTGAATTCCGTGGCTTTAAGCAGTCTCATGTTGAAGAACTGGCAAAATATTCAGGCATTCCTGTAATCAATGGATTAACAGATGAATTCCACCCGACTCAGGCATTAGCAGACATAATGACTCTTAAGGAAAATTTTGAAACTCTCAAAGGTCTTACATGGGCCTTCTGTGGAGATGGAAGAAACAACGTTGCCCGTTCCATGATGCTTATTTCTGCAAAAATGGGAATCAACTTTTCAATCTACAGTCCAAAAGAATTGTTCCCTGACCAGCAAATAATTGATATTTGTAAGCCTTTTGCAGAAAAATCAGGTGCAAAAATTCAGATTAGTGATAAAATAGATGTAGTAAAAGGTGCGGATGCACTTTATACAGACGTTTGGGTTTCAATGGGCGAAGAAGCACTTAAAGATCAGAGAATCAAGCTTCTTGCTCCTTTCCAGGTTAATTCAGATTTAATGAAGGCAACCGGAAAACCAAACACAATATTCCTTCATTGTCTTCCTGCGGTAAAAGGTCAGGAAGTTACAGAAGAAGTATTTGAAAGCACAGCAAGTCGCGTATGGGACGAAGCTGAAAACAGAAAGCACACAATCAAAGCTATCATGCTTGGATTGATTTAAGCTGACTTAATTAGGAGCCTATGATGAAAAAATTAATTCTTGTGATTCTTGCCGCATTCACAGTTACAGTTTCTGCATTTGCAAAGCCAGTTGCTTATAATGAAACTTCAGAAGAAAACTGGTCTGGAATGTCATACCGAAATGTTCAGATTGTGAAGATTCTTGATTCAAAAGATGGTTATGTTGTTATTTACCAGAAAGGAAAATATGGAGTTGGAGAAACTGTAATTCCAAAAAGCTGGGCAAAAGGATCTCCTGAGTCACCTAGAAAGCTTAAGATTCGCTTTCTTCCCAGCGGTAAGCTTAAATCTTTCATGTCAATTGTAAAAAAAGATGGCGAATTTCATCACGTTGTTCTTACAATTCCTTCAAACCGTAATGACAGTGTTTGGGGCGTAATCAGCTACAAACAGTCAGTAGAAGGAACAGACAAAGAAACACTGGAAGAAATTGAATTCTAAATAATATTTCAAAAGAAAGGCTGTCCGGATTTTTGTATTGTGATTATTCATATACATATCGCAGTAAAAATCAAATGACAGCCTTTTTTATTTTTTAAAAAGGTATAAAAAAATGAATCCTATTTCAAAGGAAAAAATTCAGAATTTTTCAGATTTTATTGATAATCATGAATATTTTTACATCATAGGGCACAAAGAACCTGACGGCGACTGCATTGCTTCTTGCCTTGGACTTGCAGAAATAATTAAAAACAAAGGAAAAGAATACAAACTATTAAGTGCTGGACCATTTAAAAGAGTCGAAATAAAAAAATACAGTGAACTTTTTTCAAATGAAATGGATTTTCTTCTTGATGAAGAAATCAAGAAGACAGGTCTCATTATTTGTGACTGTTCTGAATTTAAAAGACTTGGAGAAATTGAAGGTAGTTTTGAAAACATAGATACTTTCATCGTTGACCATCATAAAACAGCAGACTGCCCTGCCGGTGCTCAGGCAATCATCGATTCAACCTGTCCTGCAGCAAGCCTTTTAGTTCAGCTTCTCTATGAAAATATCATTGGTCCACTCACAAAAGAAATTGCAGAAGTTCTATATTTTGGAACTATGACCGATACTGGATTTTTTAGATTTTTATCTTCAAATGACGGAGATGTTCTCGTACAGATTTCCAGAATGCTTAACGCCGGAGCTGATCCAAGAAAAACCTACGATTACATCACAAGTGGAAAATCATATTCAACTCGAAAACTGCTTGGTGTTCTTTTAAACCATGCAGAACAGTATTTAGACGGAAAACTAATTGTTACATATGAAACTATGGAAGATACAAAAAAGTTAGGACAAGAAGGACGAGATTCAGATGCACTCTACTCATCTTTACTTGCTGTAAATAATGTAGAAGCAGTTGTATTTTTACGGCAGGAAACAGAAACAACCTGTACAGGTGGATTACGTTCAAGGGACAAAGTTGACGTAAGTATTGTTGCTTCTAAATTTGGCGGAGGCGGTCATAAAAACGCTTCCGGGTTAAGCACTAACGGAAAACTAGACTCTTTGATTCCAGCAATTGTAAAAGAATTTGCAAAAATAATCTAAAATAAAACTAACTTGGCACACTTCTTGCAATATATTTTTTATCTGCTTTGCAGATTTTATCTAAAAAAGGAGTGTGTCATTTATGAAAGTACCTCAAAATCTAAACAATCTTATTCTCCAGGTAAAACTTGGAAAAATTACTCCACAACAAGGCCTGAACCTGCTTGTGGAAGACATTCAGACATTTCCATTTTTATATGGTCTTCAACAGTATGATGAAGAGTTTAAAAGCGAATTCATTCTAAAACTTTTACAGGCAGGTCCTGGATTCTTTGAAAGATACAGAGAAGAAAACGGGCAATTTAAAACTTATATCTATTCTTTGATTAAATACCAGATTCAGGATTTGTTACGAAGTATGAAAAAAGATACGATTCGTGAAAAAAATGTAGAAAAAATGTCTGTTATGGATTACGAAGAATCCATAGATAAGTACAGTAAAGACGAATACAATTTAAGTTTTGTAAATTTCAAACCTTATAAACCTGTAAAAACTGAGTTACCACCGTATCTGCGTAATAATCCCCTTCTGTGTGACCAGAACTACAAAAAACTATTTTCAGAAAAAGGAAAAGAAAGAAAAATCAATAAACTAAAAAAAACAGCTTTAGTTCTTGCTCTTAAAAGCTGCTATTACCTGACTGATGAAAATTGTCGTGAAATCAGCAAACTATGCAACATTTCCTACGAATCCCTTGATACAGTTGTACAGGAACTAAAAGATTCCACAAATCGAAAAGAAGCTAAATTTAAACAACTCCAGGAATCACGAGACAAATCGTTTCAGCTGAAATGTATGTTCAATGAAAAATTAAATGAAGAAACTAACGAAAATGTAAAAGAAAAATTGAAAAAAAACTATGAATATCACACAAAACACTGGATTTCAAAAAACGAAATCTTAAAGCAGGGTTCTGTATTACCTTCGCCCACTAACAAAAAACTGGCAGAGACATTAGGTATTTGTGAAAGACAGGTTGGCTATTATTTGCAAAACGCAGAAAAAATAGTTAACGCGTATGTGAACGAAAACGCTCAAGAATAAATTATAGACTCAGCTTTTTCTTTTATGTAAACTGTTCCCATGAAAATTTATTTAGCTTCTGGCAACAAAAACAAAAAAAGAGAAATGGCTCAGATTCTGAGGAACCATGAAATTGTAACACCCGCTGACGAAGGCATTGATTTTAATCCTGTTGAAGACGGAAAAACATTTTACGAAAACAGTATCATAAAGGCAAAAGCACTTTATGATATTGTTCACAGTCCTGTAATTGCAGATGATTCAGGTATCTGCGTAGACGCCCTGGAAGGAATTCCTGGCATCTACTCTGCCCGTTACGCAGGTCCTGAATATCCACAGGGAAAACCTGATGGTTCAAAAATACCACAGGAAGAACAGAACAATTACCTTATTCAGCAGCTTAATTCAAAGCTGGCAGAAGGGAATGTTGATAGTTCAAAATTCAAAAACGGTCCAAGATCTGCTCATTACACCTGTGCAATGGTTCTGTACCTTGGAAACGACAGAATTTATGTTGCCCAGGATACAATGGAAGGAACACTTGTTGAATCAATGGAAAAAGCAGCTGGAACAGGAGGCTTTGGCTATGATCCATTATTCTTCCTGCCTGAGTTCAATATGACTGCCGCTCAGATTACTGCAGAACAGAAAAACAGTATTTCTCACCGTGGAAAAGCAACTAAAGCGTTGATAAACATCATAAACGGACTTGAAGAACTAAAAAAATAAAAAAATTGAAAAAAAAAACATTAAAGTTTTTAACCTGTTCCTCCGAAAATTGTAATAGAAATGTTATGGCTGTTTGGATTTCCTAGAGATTCGAGTCAGATATTTCAGTGCAAATATGTGTAGATGTAGCCTTGTAAACATTTGCACATGTTTGCAAATTAGGCAGCAAGGAAGTTGCCCTTTTACATTCCAAGGAGGAATACTATGGTTATCAACCACAACATGTCGGCATTGTATGCCAATCGTCAATTAGGAGTCTCAGGACTCAACACTTCAAAGGATATGGAGAAACTCTCATCCGGAGAAAGAATCAACCGTGCTGGAGACGACGCTTCTGGTCTTGCAGTATCTGAAAAGATGCGTGCACAGATTCGTGGTTTGAACCAGGCTTCACGCAACGCATCAGACGGTATCAGTTTTGTTCAGACAACTGAAGGTTACCTTCAGGAAACAACTGACATCATGCAGCGTATCCGCGAACTTGCTGTTCAGTCATCTAACGGTATTTACAGTGACGAAGATCGTATGCAGATTCAGGTTGAAGTTTCAGCCCTTGTTTCTGAAGTTGATCGCATTGCAAGTACTGCTCAGTTCAACGGTATGAATATGTTGACAGGCCGCTTTGCTCAGCCAACAGGTGAAAACGCTGTTACAGGTTCAATGTGGTTCCACATTGGTGCTAATATGGATCAGAGAATGCAGGTTTACATCGGAACAATGAGTGCAACAGCTCTTGGAATCCGTGAAATCGGCACAGAAGAAAAGCTTTCACTTAGTTCACCGGAAGATGCCAACCGTGCAATCGGAGTAATCGATGAAGGATTGAAGAAGATCAACAAGCAGCGTGCTGACCTTGGTGCTTACCAGAACCGTATGGAAATGGCAGTAAAAGGTCTTAACGTTTCTGCAGAAAATCTTCAGGCTTCAGAATCACGCATCCGTGATACAGACATGGCCCGCCAGATGGTAGAATTCACTAAGAATTCTGTACTTCAGCAGGCTGGTACTGCAATGCTTGCTCAGGCAAACAGTCAGTCACAAAATGTCTTGTCTTTACTCAGATAGTGTAATATAATGACAGTCAGGACTTTAAAGTCCTGATGTCATGCACGGTATCGCTCTACTCTCTTTTGTTACTAATCACCGTACATTATCGAGACTAATTTTAGCATGTTTCAGACATGCTTTTGTTCTTTGAAAAAAGTGCATATCCGTCATACTTTGTGACAGCAGAAGAAATAAGTTTGTTTTCAGACTTATTTTTTCTGCTGACAGGGTCTGAACTGAAATAAGTTGGCGCAGAATTTATTTCAGCCCGTACAAAGCAGAAGTTATAAACATGAAGTTTTAACTTTTCAATTGACATGGAGGGCACTACTATGGTTATTAATCACAACATGAGTTCTTTGTATGCTGATCGTGTACTCGGCATTTCTAATGACGGTATCATGAGAAACATCGAAAAACTCTCATCCGGAGAACGAATCAATCGCGCAGGAGATGACGCTTCAGGACTTGCAGTTTCTGAAAAAATGCGTTCACAGATCCGCGGTTTGAACCAGGCAAACAGAAACATCGAAAACGGTGTATCTTTCATTCAGACAACAGAAGGTTACTTGCAGGAAACTACAGATATCCTTCAGCGCGTTCGCGAACTTGCTGTTCAGTCTTCTAACGGTATCTACAGCGAGGAAGATCGTATGCAGATTCAGGTTGAAGTTTCACAGCTCGTTTCTGAAGTAGACAGAATTGCTAGCCAGGCTCAGTTCAACGGCATGAATATGCTTACAGGACGTTACGGAAGCGAATCTGACAGCGTTATGCAGTTCCAGATTGGTGCAAATATGGATCAGAACACAAGAGTATTCATTGGTACAATGACAGCTCAGTCTCTTGGTCTTAAAGGCGCTCAGGGAACAGAAGATGTTGTATCTATCGCTGATCCAGAAGCTGCAAATGCAACACTGGGAGTTATTGACTCTGCATTGCAGACAGTTTCAAAACAGAGAGCAGATCTTGGTGCATACCAGAACCGCTTTGAAATGGCTGCTAAAGG
Organism: Treponema sp.; assembly: GCA_017381365.1. GTDB lineage: Bacteria > Spirochaetota > Spirochaetia > Treponematales > Treponemataceae > Treponema_D. Next base: position 11,606 of record JAFOCI010000012.1, on the reverse strand, counting down.
TATCAACATTGCTGCTGAAAACACTCAGGCTGCTGAATCACGTATCCGTGATACAGATATGGCTTCACAGATGGTTGAATTTACAAAGAACCAGATTCTCACACAGTCTGGTACTGCTATGCTTGCACAGGCAAATTCACAGTCATCTAACGTACTTGGTTTGTTGAGCTAGTACCGCACTAATTAAAAAGAGATTGCTGGATGTCATCTTTTTTTAATTAGATTAAATGGGAGGGGTGCGCCCCTCTCCCATTTTCTTTTTTTTCAAGGAGGAAGCCTATGAATACAATAAATTCATACGTGCAGTCAATGACCACGGACGGTCATAACCTTCATACAAATGCTTACCAGCAGGGAAAATCAGATTCTGCTGTAAACCGCATTAACGAAAAAACACTTTCCACTCCTACTGCAGCTGAAGTTGCAGCTGATATGGTTCAGAATGCAGCTGAAACAAAGGCTGATGCTGTTCAATTACAGAAAATGTCTGATCTTGTTTCTGCAAGAAAAGTTCTCTTTAACGTAAATGACGAATTAGGAAGCGTTGTTGTAAAGATTGTTGATCCAAATACCGAGCAGGTATTAAAGGAAATACCATCAAAAGACATTCAGAATCTAAAAATCAGAATTCGAAAAACAATTGGAATACTATTTGACGATTTAGTGTAATGTCCGTTAAAATAAAGATATGGCCGGAATAAACATACCAGGTGTTACTGATCAGTATAACACAACCGAAACTGTAGAAAAGTTGATGCAGATTGAGAGAATTCCTCTCAATAGAGAGCAGAAAACTCTTGAAACTTATAAAAACCAGCAGGACGCCTGGCGTTCCGTCAACCGAAAAGTTACTTCCCTAAGGGACAGCGTAAAATCGCTTTATTCATTTGAGAATCCTTTTAACAATAAAATAACATCATCTACGGAAGAAAACGCCATTACTGCAGAAGCGACTCGTAAAGCAACTTACGAATCCTTCAAAATTGATGTAATTCAGCCAGCTTCTGCAGACAGATTTCTTTCTTCTGAACTGGAAGCAGACACAAAAGTTCCAGCCGGAACCTACACATATAAAATTGCGGACAAAACAGTTTCAATGAGATGGAAAGGTGGTTCACTTCAGGATTTTTCCAGTGCTTTGAACAGACGCGGAGGAGATACCCTGAAAACAAGGGTAATCGGAGCTTCCAAAGGAATGAAAACTTTTTCCATTGAATCACAGAAAACAGGTGCCGAAAGCAAATTGATTTTTGAAGATGATGCAAAAACCTTTGCAGAATCTTCTGGGATGATAGTACGCGTAAAACCAAAGACTATTGAGTTTGGAAATAACCGTTCAGAATTCCGCCCTTCACCATCAAAACCTGTGGAGCAGCAGGGACTGCCTGCAGTTTCAATTTCAAAAATATCAGTTTCTGAAGGAAAAACTATTGTTCCTCCGAGAAACGGTTTTTCCATAGATATTCCAGAACTAGCAAAAGAAAATAAAAATTCACACATACAATTTTCAGTTCAGAAAACAGAAGTTGAAGATATCACAGAAGAGCTTAACAAAGTTGAAGAAAGACCTGTTTTTCCTGAATCAGGCAGCGTAACTTTCAAGGATGTAACAATTTTCAACTCTGCTGTTGATGCTTCACTTCCACCACTGCCTTCTGTAAGGCCTGCACCAATAGAGCAGATTAAGACAGATGATGTTCTTTTTGCAGTTATGAGCGATGGCAGCGAACGGAACATTCCGCTTAAAGGAAATTTGAACGACGAAATCAAAATCGATTTAAATCTTTCTGATTACAAAGGCATAAGTTCAATTGTACTCCGAAACAGGAACACAGGAGCAAGCTATTCAGTTTCTCCTATGACATCACTTAATCCAGACGAAAATCTAGGTTTTATTCCTCAGCATCCTGTTACAACAGCAGATGATGCCATTATAAAGTATGAAGGAATTACTTTGAAACGCCCGGAAAACACTATTGATGACGTAATTCCAGAAGTAACTTTGAACATTCATGAAAAAACTGAAAAAACAGCCACTATTTCTGTAAAACCAGACACAGAAGCTGCAAAGGACGCATTGATTGAATTTGTTGGAAAATACAACCAGGCACTTTCTGAACTGAATATTCTTTCACAAAATAAACCAGAAATAGTTGAGGAACTTGATTATCTTACCGAAGATGAAAAGAAGGAATATAGAGAAAAATTAGGAATGTTCACTGCTGATTCATCAATTTCAAACCTTAAGAATTCAATGATTTCAACAGCAGCTGCACCTTATAAATTCTCTGATTCTGCGGAAATTTCCATGCTCTCCCAGATTGGAATTGCAACAAACGCCACAAACTATTCTGGCTACACTCCAAGTAAGCTGAGAGGTTACCTGGAAATTGACGAAAAAAAGCTTGATGCAGAACTGAAAAAAAATCTTGAAGATATAAAGAATATTTTCGGTTTTGATTCTGACGGAGACCTTATCATTGACAGGGGAATAGGATATCAACTTGATAAACAGCTGACTTCCTATGTTCAGTCGGGGGGAATTTTTTCTATGAAAACCAGCAGCCTTGATTCAAAAATAAAAGCTTCTGAGCAGAAAATTTCAAGATTGGAAAACCAGATGAATGACAAGGAAGCTGATTTGAAAAACAAATACGGAAGAATGCAGGGTGCGTTAAACAGTCTGGAAAATCAGCAGACTACAATCAAAAATTTCTCTAACAGAGGAAACAATAACTAATAAGGCAGGATAATAAAATGGAATTCTACATGAACGATGAAAAAATCGATGTTACTCTTGAAAATGAAAAAACAGTCGGTGATGTATTGAAATCCTTTGAAATCACCTGCGAAGAAAACAATGCAGCTGTAATTGGAATAAAAATCAACAAGGAAAACATTACAGCAGATATCTTTGACGAAGTTTCAAAAAAAGAACTTGCAGATGATACAATATTTGAATTTTCTGTTATTACAAAGCAGAACATAAAAGATGCATTTTCAAAGCTATCCACCCTTTTTACTGAACTGGCAGAAAAAATGCACCAGATTCCTGTTGAACTGCAGAGCGGAAAATCAAAAGAAGCACACGAATCTATCAAAAATCTTGCAGACAATATTGATGAATTTTGCCACGTTGCAGCTCTTGCCAGCGTTTTTCAGGAATATACAAAAATTAAGATTGAAGAAAAGCCTTTCAATGAATTTTTTGGTGATTTTTCACCTGTCCTCAGTGATTTTGAACAGGCATTAATTTCAAATGATACAGTTAGCATTGGCGACCTGGCAGAATATGAAATCTGTCCTCGTCTTGAATCCATAGCTCAAACTCTGGCAGGTATTGCATGAATTTAGATTTTCAGGCAGGAGGCTCACCGTTAGCCTCGCGACAAAATCCATTGATATATGCAGCAATCCTTCTTGCAGGAATCATAATTGCTGTTTTTTTTCTCATATACATAATTCAAAAGAAACTGAAAGAACACCACTCAACACCAGAATGGATTAAACACGAATCTGAACGAAACACAAATAAAAAAGATATAATCGAATTTGCAGATAAATACGTGCTGTCACAGGCAGAATCTTTGCTTTTATGGCGTATTTGCAAAAAGTACGAAATCAGGAACATTCTTTTCTCTATCAAACATTTTGCAGACATTGACGGTTACTTTAAGATGTATTACGACGAACTTTCGCTGCAAAAAAACAAAGAACAGGAAATAAACCTGATGTTTACGCTCAAATTCAAGCTTGAAAAAATCTTTGCTTCCAGCGAAATTGTATCTTCCACCCGTTATTTAGTAAAAGACCAGCGAATTTCTGAAATTTTCCCTGACGGAACTAAACAGCCCTTCAAGGTTTTTGAAAATCAAAAAGAATTCATTGAAATTCAAATAACGGAAGATTTTTTTAACAGTTCTGAAAAACCATCACCAATGGATAAAGTCGCATTCACTTTTCATTCAAGCACAGGAATGCGCTATGCATTTGTTTCCAGACTTATAAGATATGAAAATGGAGCAAACGGCATAAGAAAAATGCTTATTTCCCATTCTTCTGATTTAATAGTTAAACAGGCGCGAAATTTTAAACGTGTAAACACAAATGAAAGCTGCAAAATATGCTCTGTCAAGGTAGAAACTGATAAAAAAGGGCGAAAAAGCGTTGTTTATGGTGAAAAGAAATACGATTGCGCCCTGCTTAATATATCTGGCGGCGGATGTTGTATTTCTACAAACCTTCCTGTAAAAGAAGGTCAGCTTATCTGCTCAGAAATTACCGTACCGAATGGAACAGTTTCTGTTATTGGGAAAATTATAAAGACAAGAAAATCAAAGACAGAAGGTTTATATAATCTGCATATTCAATTTACTAGAATTTCTATTGAATCACAAAATAAACTTCTTGCAAAGGTTTACAATTACTTTTAATTACGGTTTTTCTTGCAAATACTGCAATGTTGGAGTATCTTTAAAGGGATGAGAATTTTAGAACTGCGAGATTTGAATCGAGAGGAAGGCTACATTTACTACAGACGCAATTTTACTGGAACTGCAGTTATTGAAATTCCAGGTTCAACTTTAGAAGCGCCTGTTGCTTTTTGTATAGAAATGGATCCTTTTGGTGTAAAAACTATTGAAATCGATATCGAAAATACATTAAATTATCCTGTACTTCCTGTTAAGAAAGCATTAAAGGAATACATTTTATTACGAGATTCAGAAGGTATATTACCTTGATTGCATTAAAAACAAATACTGCCGAAGAAACAATCGAACTTGGCAGAAAAATCGGTCGCCTACTGACTAAAGGTGATGTAATAGCTATGCAGGGAACACTTGCTGCTGGAAAAACAACTATAACCAAAGGAATTGCAGAATCCCTTGGTGTTACAGACACTATAACCAGTCCTACATTCTGCCTTATCAGCGAATATTCTGGAAAAATGCCACTTTATCATATGGATGTTTACAGACTTGATGGTGGCGAGGATTTTATTAATCTTGGCACAGATGACATGATTTACGGTGACGGTGTTTCCATTATTGAATGGAGCGAAAAAATCATGGATGAACTTCCTAAAAAAACAATCATTCTTAAGCTTGAACCACAGGAAGACGGTTCCCGCATAATAACAATCGAAAACTGGCCTCATGGAGAAATTGCATAAATGAAAGCTCTTGCAGTTGATTTAGCTGTTTCAAAACTTACAGTTGCAGCAAAAAATGACGATTACACAGTTACAGCAGTTTACAACATTGGAATGAAACAGTCAGAAACTCTTGTTCCTGCCATTGATTATGTACTTACAAAAGCTGGCCTTAAAAAAAATGAGCTTGATTACCTTGCTATTACATCTGGTCCAGGAAGCTTTACAGGTCTGAGACTTGCTTTTGCAGCCCTTAAGGCTATTGAAATGGCATTTAACATTCCTCTTTACGGAATTTCTTCCCTTGACTGTTACGCAGAGCATTACAGAAAGCTGCCCTTTACAGTTGTTTCCTGCATTGACGCAAAAAAAGATAAATTCTATGCAAAGGCTTACGAAGATGAACAGCTCCTTTTTGATGAAGGAGATTATGAAATTTCTGAAATAGCAGGAAAAATTTCTTCTGCAAAAAAAGACATTCTCATCTGTGGCTCTGATGCAGAAATCTTAAAAGAACAGCTTAAGGATAAAATTAGCGGAAAAAATATCTTTACTGTCGATTTTAGTGTAAATGCTGCAGAACAGCTTTTTTTGATTGCAGAAAAAATGCAGGCTGAAGGAAAAGAACCTTTAAATGATTACGATGGTCCTGTTTATCTTAGGGCCAGCGAAGCAGAAGTAAAGCACAACAGCTGACGGGGCGTTGCGGGGTGTCCCCGCTGGAATGGGTAGCCGGCAACGTAGTGCCGGCGTAGGGAAAGGCTTTTCCCTCCCAGAATTTATTTATTAAGAATCTTTGAAAGACCAAGAATTTTATCTGTATTAACGGACGCAGCTGCTGTATTTTCAGTTTTGATTGCGTTAAAAACTTCCTGACGGAAAACCTTTACGTCTCTGGGCGCATCAACACCGATTTTTACCTGGTCGCCGTGAATGTCGATGATTGTAATGGTAATGTCATCGCCAATTTTTATTGCCTGATCTGTTTTTCGGGAAAGAATTAACATATTACTCCCCCTTCTTCTTTAATGAAGCTACGATGTCAAATTTTGTTGTCCAGCGGTTATCGTTTAGAACTACCTGTACACATTTTTTGTTTTTGCGATTGATTACAATCGGTCCAAGAAAATTTGCAGTTATTGCAGTTCCGTCTGAAGGGATTGTAACGATTGTCATTACAACCAGATCTTCTGGAGATTCAATGCCGATATATTTTAAAGTTGCATCGTCAATATCTGCTTCATATTCGCTGCTGATTAAAAACGGATCAACAATAAGAAATGCAAGATTGCTGTCTTCCAGCGACTGAAGCCATATAAATGGTTCATATTCGGAATTAATAAGGGCATATTTTTTATACTGTTCAAATCCCATAATTCCGTCTGGAAAATTAACAATCTGTTTTTCTTCAACTTCAACACGTCCTTTTGTTTTTGTAAGAACTTCCATGTATTACCTCTATGTTGTTTATATTATTAGCGCATGTAATTAAGCAATGTGTTACTGTACAGCTTTCCGGCATTGCTTAAAGTTGCCTGATAAGCGTAATCAAGCATTTTCATGTCTGTTACTGCCTTTGTAAAATCAAGATCACCTTCGCGGCTTACCTGCTGAGTTACTGCAAGAGCTGTTGCAGAGTTTCGCTGAACATTAAGCTGAGCCCTTTCATATTCAGAGCCGGATTTTGCAATTCTTGTAACAAGATTGCTTATTCCGCTGTCCAAAGAACCAAGAACACGGCCTCCAATTGTTTCGTGATCGCCTTTTAAAAGTGCGTTTCGGAATGCAATCACAGAATCAAACATAGAACCACCGCTTATTCGTACACTGTTTCCAATATTGTATGGAGGCTTCTGGCTTGAATCCTTGATGATTCCCAGCTCATTCAATGAACCGCCTTTTACATCCTGAAGCCAAAGCTGGCGGGCATCTGTTGTTTCCAGATTAAGACCTTTTGTTACAGGATCAATGGAAGCCCGGACTGCAGCTCCACTGTCATTTATTTTTGAAGCAAGAGCGTAAACATTGTCTCCTGCATTAACTGAAATTTCTACGCCATCAACGCTTATGATACCGTCTGCTCCTGCCTGCCAGCTTGTAGCGTCTCGTCCGCCAAAAATACTCTGCTGCTCTGCCCAGAAAGTTCTGTTTCCTGCATTATCAACAGACATATATTTGTTTTCATCAACTTCGATTTTGTTTACATCAACGTTTCCGTTGTAACGAACTGTTTCAATCAGAGGAACTCCCGAACCTTCAACAGTTCCCATTTCTACTTCAAATGCTGTAGATTTTGTGTTTGTACCGCCAAAAATTGAATTTCCGTCAGAAGAAATTGCATTGGCATTCTGAACAAGTTCTTTTAAAAGTTCATCTACTTCTGCAGCCATGTTATGCATATCATCATCAGTATATACGCCGTTTGCGCCTGCAATTGCAAGTTCGCGGACTCTCTGCATGATTTCAAGGGAATTGTTCATGTAGCCTTCTCTGAGGGCGAACTGGTCTGTAAGGGTTGCAGCATTTTTTTCAAATGTATTAACCCGGTCAAGATAAGACTGATAGCGGACAAGATGACCGGCTGCAAGAGGATCATCTCTTAGCTGCTGAATTTTTCTCTGGCTTCCAATCTGATTGTTTGCCCTGTTCAGACGGCTTTCCTGCAGGCGCAGATTGCTCTGTGTATCCATGTTATTCATTCTTGAACTGATTCTATGCATATCCTACCTCACTGAAGACAATACGAGACTTCTCTTTTGTTATCGGTATAAGAAAAATTTAGTTTAGTGATTTTTTGAAAAAAAAACGCAGCAATCAAACTGATTACTGCGCCATTAGTATTTTATAGCTCCTGTGAATTAAACTCCAAGTCTGTTGATTACCGTATCAAGAAGACTGTCCCATACAGTTACAAATTTTGCAGCCGCATTGTAACCGTGCTGAAATTTTATGATATCTGCAAGCTCCTCATCAATGTTTACTCCGCTGATAGAATCCCGCAGACTTCTAAGGTCATTCATCATTGCCATGTGACTATTAAGATTTGTTTCTGCCTGTTCACCTTTAAGACCTGCATTTGTAACAGAATCAGCAAAATAGTCATCAAGAGTGCGCTGGTGACCAATCATGACTTTTGTGTTACGAATAGAAGCAATCTCTACAGCAGCACGGCCGTCTCCATTATTTACATTGCCGGAATTATCTTTAAAGGCAGCCGCAACGCTCATAACGTCATTTCTTATAGTTCCGTTTACTTCTATATAGCCGGCAGGATTAAGAACAGGACTCACTGCAAACTGAGCACCGTTCAAAGCATTCACAGCATCGGCAGCAGCATAATCGTATGCACCAGCAGCTCCACTTTCTGCAAGAATTCCAGAATAACCAGTAAGGAAGAATCCAGAATCCTCTACATGGCGGATTACAAAATCAGGATTTTCAATATTTTTTGCAGTTGTAGCTTTTAAAACAAGGTTATTGTTTCTGTCAAGGTAAGCCTTAACTTCACCATTAGAATCATTGATGCGGTTGATTACAGCTTCTACAGTATCAGTTGGATGATAAGCAACCTGAACATTGCCGTTTGGCCCGCTCAAAGTCATAACACCTTCAAGACCAATCTGTTCCTGAGGATTAAGCTTTGTTGTACCAGTAAAACGGAAAATATAGGAATGATCCATCTGTCCGTCACCATTACGGTCAAAGTTTCCGTTAACATTTTCAACAAATGAGCGCTGAGTAAAGAAATCAAGACCTGTAACATTGTTGGCACCATAAGCATTGCGGTGAACATCGTTTACAAGGTCCGCAAAATTCATAGTCATTGTATTCAAAGACTGAACTTCGTTGCGGACATCAACATCTCTAAGCTCAATCAAAGCACCAAGCTTACCGCCAGAAACAAAAGCGTCATTTCCAGTATCTTTCCAGATAAGCTTATCATAACCATTATTATCAACAGGAGTAACAAGATCAAAATTGCGGGCAACAGCTCCCTGAACAAGCACATGACCGTCAATATGAACCATAAATTCATCAGAATCACGGCGGTCAGAAGTAATATTTGCAAGCTTAGAAAGCTTATCAACAAGAAGATCCCGGCGGTCAAGCAAATCATTAGGATTATCACCCATTGCCTTAGAACGCACAATCTCACCATTTATTGCGGCAATCTGATTTGCATAATCATTAACCTGCTTTACAGTAGCTTCAATATCGCTGTTGATAAGGTTTCTTACCCCCATAAGACTTTCCCATTTAGTCTTAATGGAATCAGTAAGAGATTCACCACGGCTTACAACAGCCTGTCGTGCAGCCTGACTTTCCGGATGAACAGAAAGTTCCTGCCAGCTCTGCCAGAACTTATCCATGTTTGAACGAACAGAAACTTCATCAGGTTCATTGTAAATCTGTTCAATCATTGAGTAATAATCGCTGCGAGTCTGCCAGTAAGTTTCTGTATTCTGATTTTCCGTAATACGCTGATCCAGCATTTCATCACGCACACGATTCACAGACTGAACATCAATTCCCTGACCAATCATACCAGGACGTTCAGGCCGTTCAAGTCCAGGATTATACAAAGGATCAAATTCCTTAAGCTGAACCCGCTGACGAGAATAACCTTCTGTATTTGCATTAGAAATATTATGACCTGCAGTAGTGATGGCATCTGTATGAGCCATAATACTGCGCTTTCCTAATTCAATTCCCGAAAATGTTGAACCCATAATCCTATCCTCTAAAAAATAACCTTACAATTTCAATTAAAATTAAGCCGACTAAAAAAGCTGATTCAAAACAACGCTGTGAGGCTGTTCCTGAACCATACTTCCGTTTCTTGAATAAACCTTTGCTCTGCTCTGTGGAAGAGCAGTATCAATAATTCCACGAACAAAATTTCTAGTAATATTAATGTAATCACCAAGAGCCTTGTTTTCAGTTCTGCACCGAACAAGTTTTCCCCTCACTTCAGTCAAAAGAGAAGAAACATCAGCCTCATCCGTCCTGGCTTCAACAGCAATCTTTTCCCTCATTTCATCAAGATGATTAAATTTATCCATATTCAGATTAATTTCAGAAACCACGTGCATCAATTCAGTCCAATCCTTGCCATTAACCGCACTTTTCAAACCAGTCTGCAAATCTAAAACTTCAGACAAAATTTTGTTTTCTTCTTCAAGAATATTCTTATAATTTGATTTGATTTCTGCCATATTCAACTCCAAATATTAGTTTCAGGATAAAACCTACCCTAATTTCTTTATCGGAGTCTGATTTTTTTACTTAAGAAATATTTTCTTTTTTTATGATTATTTATAGAAGAATTTGATTTTTTGGGGGAAATTCCATTCGCAACTCGCCTTCCGCAGCCCGCTAACGCTCGGTCTTTGCCTTCCGCCTGCGCTGCAGGCTCCAGTCAAATCCTGCCTTCGGCACTGCTCCAGCCTCGCCCCGGCTTTGTTTGCAGAAATTTCAGTTGTCTGGAAAGTATAAAAAAAAGGCATCTGAATTAATTCAGATGCCTTTGAGTTTGAGCCATGCAGGGATCGAACCTGCGACCCACAGATTAAGAGTCTGTTGCTCTACCAGCTGAGCTAATGGCCCATATTTTTTTATTTTTTTGCGTCCGACAGGATTCGAACCTGCTACAACCGGATTCGAAGTCCGGGACTCTATCCAGATGAGCTACGGGCGCAATTTCCGTAACCCATAAGAGTTATCGGATCGGGTGCCTGATGGGGCTTGAACCCACGACAACCAGATCCACAATCTGGCGCTCTACCACTGAACTACAGGCACCAAGTTTTGATGTGAGAACAATATACGATTAACATAAAAAATAGTCAATAGCAAAAAATAAAAAAAATCATTTTTTTTTAAATTATTCATAATGGACTGTCCCAAAAGTAATGAGCGCTACTCTAAATGCGGTGGTTTCGATAAACTCAACCACCGTAATGCAAACTTATTGGACAACCCCATTAAATTATGAAAATACGAGAAGGAAGAAAGAGGCAAAAAAAACACCCGCAAGGAGGAATGATAGTTTCCTTGCCGACTTGCGCGTGTAGAGACGCCAGCTAGCGGTTTTGACAGCCACTTCCTGACTGGTAGTATTTTCATAATGCAAATACAATTTTTAAAAATCAATTTTATGCATTACCAGTTAAATTTGAAATTCAGACTGATTTTAAGGCTTTAAATTCCCTAAAAAAAATTGCTTAAAATAAAATAATTTCTATTGACATTTTTTCCGGCATTATATATATTTCTAAACATCGCCGAACGATGTTTCCTATCAAAAGGAATACAGGTTCGAAGCTAGCGAGAGTGGTGAAATTGGCAGACACGCTAGACTTAGGATCTAGTGCTTCGGCGTGAGGGTTCAAGTCCCTCCTTTCGCAATCGTAAAAAAAACTTTTATGCGGAAATAGCTCAGTGGTAGAGCGCC
>JAFOCI010000061.1 GCA_017381365.1 Treponema sp. | reverse complement strand
TTAAACATAAAATTGATTTTGCAAAAAAATTGTTTAATTATGAAAATACGGGAAGGAAGAAAGAGGCTGTCAAAAACATTCGCAAGTCGGAAACGGTAGTTTCCTTGCCGACTTGCGCATGTAGCTGTAAATCGCTGTGAATCAGCGACCTTAAAGGGGGGCTGGGGTCTCCCCAGAGCTAGCGGTTTTGACAGTCGCTTTCTGACTGGCAGTATTTTCATAATGCAAATGCGATTATAAAAAATCAATTTTATGCGTTACCAATTAAAATTCGAAATTCGAACTAATTAGAGCGATAAATCAAGATTAATTTAAACATAACGTGAGGCAAATATGAAATCTATCGGAATTAGACAGGCAGATGGTTCTTTTTATCCGATTTTGGAAGAAGGACAGACAAGTAAAAAAACTCTTGGACTTACAACAGCTAAAGATAATCAGACTCGCGTTATTGTTGATATGTACCGTTCTGCAGATGGCAATATGGCAGAAGCAGAATACGTTGACAGCCTTCAGATTGATAACCTTGTTGAACATCCAAACGGAAGCGCTGAAATCCGATTGAATATTGGTCTTGATGAAAACGGAAAGCTTACGGCAGAACTTATTGACCCGGAAACTGGAGCAACAAGCAATGCCAATGTAACTCTTGTTTCCAGAACTCTGGAAGAACGTCTTGGAACATCATCTGACGACACTGGCGCTTTTGCATCAGGAGCAGTAGCTGGAGCAGCCGCAGCAGTTGCCGGTGGCGGACTTTTGAAGGCAGCAATGGAAAAAGAATCTTCTGAAGAAATTGCAGCTGAAGAAACAACAGAAATATCTGAAGGCGAAGAAAGTTTTGATTTGCCAGCTGACGAACCTGTTTCGGAAACTGCATCTGATGACAGCGTTTTTGAACTGCCTGATTTTGATACAGACGTTTCAATGCCATCTTTTGATGATGGGGATAAAAACGATGAAGTTTCAGAAAAAATTGACGAGGAAACAGTTTCTGACGAACCTGCGGAAGAATCTGTGGCTTTTGATATGCCAGAGGAAGCTGCATCGGACGAAACAGTCGCTTTTGATTTACCAGATATATCAGAAAGCGAGCCTGTTGTAGAAGAAACAGCGGATTTTGATTTGCCAGATTTTGAAAATAATACTGCATCATCAGAAGTAACAACTGAAGATACTTTTGATTTGCCAGATTTTGATACAACTCCAACAAAAACTGAAGAAACGATAGAAAATACTGAATCTGAACCTGCAGTCTCTTCTGGTGATGATTTTAATTTTGATTTTCCAGAACCAGCTTCTGATTCAACTGACGTTGGATTTGATTTACCTGCTGTTGGCTTTGATCCAGCAGAAACTTCAGATGAACTTTCGAATAATGATGATATTTTTGGCGACAGTTCATTCCTGGATGATATTCCTGATGAACCAGCACCAGATTCAACTGCAGAAATGATGAAGCATTCAAGCGCTCTTCAGTTTGATGGCCTTTACGACAAGGAAACAATCGAAGGTTCATCTTCTGATTTTGACGACGAGGAGGAAGATGTGTCTAAAAAAACAAAAGTGCCAGTTATTATCTGCATTATTTGTGCAATTATTTGTATTATCGCAACACTTTTAATTCTTTTTGTTGTACCTTCAAAGTACAATCTTTTGAACAAATATTCATCTGAAAAAGCAGAAGAAACTGCAGTTGAAACAGTGATTGAAGAACCTGCTCCAATTCCAGAGCCAGAGCCTGAACCGGAACCAGAGCCAGAAATAGTTGAAGCAAAAGAAGATGAAATCGTGGTTGTAGAAGAACCTGAAAAAGTTGTTCCAGAGCCACCAAAGGAACCTGAAATTAAACCTGAGGATATTACTTACAAAATCAAATGGGGTGATACACTTTGGGATATTGCAGATGCTTATTATAAAAATCCCTGGAATTACAAGAAAATTGCAAGGTACAATGGAATCCGAAATCCAGATTATATTATTTCCGGAACTTACATAAAAATTCCTGCAAAATAATAAAATTTGAAAAATTATAAAAGCCGATTGCGGATAAATCCAAAATCGGCTATTTTTTTATGTATAAATGAAAAATATTGTAAAATTGTGTTTTTCTGCCGCTACAGGACTTGTTGTTTTTTTTACAGGATGCAAAGTTGACAGCACTTCTTATTATGTCGCTTTACGTCGTCAGTCTGAAGGTAATATGGCAGAAGCTAAAAGACTTTTTTTAAAAACTGCAAAAAATGGACCTTCTTTTGTATCCAGACTGTGTCTTGAAGAATTAACAGCTTTTGGCAATGTAAAGGAACGGTTGCAGGCTTGTGAAAATCTTGTGAATAGTTTTAAAGACGAAAACTCCATGATGATAGCTGTCCGTCAGTATTTTGATGCTGATGAATATGCGAAAATAATTTCATTGACTAACGGGTTAAATCTGGAAACTGCAGATAATTCACTTATTTATTTACGGTTGGAATCATTGAAGCGAAAAACTGATTCCCGTTTTTTTGATGAAATAAAAACATGGTTTACAACTCGTGCAATTTCTGCGGACCATTATAGACTTTATTGCGATTCTGTAAAAGATGGAACTTTAAAGTCTATGGCCGACTTTCTTGCGATTGCTGATTTTAGAACAGATGTTTACACAAGAAATTATAAGGCTGCTTTTCAGAGTTTTTCAGAGGCCAGAGAAATGCTGCCAATGATTCCGCAGATTGTGTCTGATATGGGAAAAGTTTGTCTTTACGGAAGTGATGCGTTTTATAAAAATGCTGTGACTTTTGACAGCATGGCAAAGCAGCTTGCGGGGCGGGATTCAGAATATTATGCTTTTTTTTATGCTGCAAGACTTTATGAAAAAGATGGAAATTATTTTTCTTATGCTTCAAAGAGATATAAGTCTGCGATGGAATGTGCTAAAAAAGATGAACATTATGATAATGCTTTATGGTATCTTTTAAATCTTGAATTGAAACGTTCTACAGAGCGCGGAATTGAATGTGTAAAAAAATATTGTTCTACATGGAAAAATCCATCTTATTTTGATGATTTTTTTGATACTTTGACACCAATTATGCTTTCTGAAGGTCGCTGGGATTCGTTTCTTTCGTTGTATAAAGCTCTGGATGGTAATGCAACTGACGAAGTTGTTTCAAAACTTGCTTATATTTATGGTCGGCTAGTACAGGAAAAGCTTGCAATGCCAGTTCTTACAGATACTCATGGCAGTGAAGATGATGCAGCTTTTACCCGTGCTCTTACAAGTGGAAACGAACCGTATTATAAAGTAATGGCTATTTATCGGCTTGGTTATGCAGGCGAAACAGAACTGGATGTATTGTGCAATAATAAGGTTGAAGCCGATTATGCAATAGATACAGAAGCAGAAGAAATTCTTTTGAATTATGCAGCCTATGGTTTGCCGGAAAAAATTTATCCATTCTGGCAAAGATTAAGACGTGAAAATAAGAATATTGGATATGAAACTGGCATGAAAATTGCAAGGTTTTTATATGAATGTGGAGAAAACCGCAATGAGTTTTACCCGCAAAGTCTTAGAATTGCGGTAAAGGTTGTTGAAAAAAGCAATAAACCTGTGGATATCGAAGATTTAAAATTAGTATATCCAAGGGATTATAGCTGGATTATAAGTGAAAAATGTAAGAAATATGAAATTCCAGAAGAAATCATGTATGCCCTTGTAAGAAGTGAAAGTTATTTTGCTTCTGATGCTGGAAGTTCTGCAGGAGCAAAAGGCTTGGCTCAGTTAATGAGTGCCACAGCCGCAGATGTTGCCCGCAGAATAAAATATGGAGAATATGATCTTACTAAACCGGAAGACAATCTTGAATTTGGAACATGGTACATAGCAAATTTATATAGTCGTCTTGACCACTTGTGGATGCCGTCATTTTTTGCGTACAATGTAGGCATTACACCTGTGCGAAGATGGCAGAAAAGTGCCATAATTGAATTTAATAATATCAAAAAATTGCCGGATGATATTTTTCTGGAAACGATTCCGTATTCAGAAACTCGTCAGTATGGCAGAAAATTGGCAAGTGCTTCTGCAATGTATGCATGGCTTTATTACAATAAAACTATTGGAGAAGCGATTGGAGAGATAATAAAGTAAACAGTAAAATATGAAAAACTACCAGGAGGTATTAAAATGGCAGATATGGATATTATTGACCGTGTAAAAGAAGCTATTGATATGTTTAGACCACAGCTTCAGGCTGATGGCGGAGATATGGAGTTCGTTTCTATTGATGAACAGAATAGAGTTCATCTTATTTTGCAGGGTGCATGCGGAAGCTGTCCTATGGCAACAATGACATTGAAAATGGGTGTAGAACGTTACATAAAAGATGCTGTTCCAGAAATTACAGAAGTAGTTCAGGACAATGCAAATCCAGACATGATGGAAGGCTTTGGCGACGGTTTTGGCGAATAATAAAAACGAGGATTATATGAAAATTACAAAAGATTCAATGGTAACACTCCATTACACACTTCATGATGCAGAAGGCAAGGAACTTGATTCTTCTGTTGGAAAAGAACCTTTGCAGTATATTCATGGAAACGGAATGCTTATTCCAGGACTTGAAGCTCAGATGGAAGGGCTTGAAGCTGGAGCAAAACTTCATGCAGTTGTAGAAGCAGCTCAGGCTTATGGCGAATATAACGATAAAATGGTTGTAGAAGTTCCACGAAGCAATTTTGAAGACGGCACACCTGTAGAAGTTGGTATGCAGTTTCAGGCATCTACAGTTGATGGACAGGTTTGTCTTGTTCGCGTAATTGCAGTTACAGACGAAATTGTTACAGTAGACGCAAATCATGAGCTTGCAGGGAAACAGCTTACATTTGATGTAGAAATTCTTGAAGTACGAGAAGCTACAGAAGATGAACTGAACGGTCTTGGTGGTTGCGGTGGTTGTGGCGGCTGCGGTGGAAGCTGTGGCGGTGATTGCAATTGCGAAGGTGGTTGTGAAGGTGGTTGCGGCAACTGCAACTAAAAAAAATGCCAGGGCGTTGCGGGGTGTCCCCGCAAGAAGGGGTGGGCGAAGCCAAAGGCTGAGCCCAGGGGAAGGCTTTCCCCTCCTTTTGATTTCCCGAGTTTTAAATTGAAAGGACTTTTTTTAGTTCTTCAAAATTTTCTTCTTTTGATGCATTTTTTACAGGAATTGTAATATCGGCGATATTTTCGTAAATCTCGGTGCGGGCAGCGTAGAATTCACTGAAAATTTCCCGAGCTTCTTTTTCGTTAGCAGGCTTTCTGTTATTTATGTAAGCCGGAAGTCCTTTCCAGGTACCATCACTAAGACGCATGGCTTTTTTCATTATGCGGTCGCAGGCTGTTTCTTCTGAAACCTGAATATAAACGAATTTTCCAAGATTGCGCAGATGTGTAATGGCAGGGGCATTGTCACAGATTCCGCCACCTGTTGAAACGACAACCTGCTGTCCTTTGTAGGTAAGGGTAAGTTTTTCGCAAATTGCTTCTTCCAGCGCCATAAATGCAACAGGACCGTTTTCGGTGTAGTATTCTCTGGCTGATTTACCAGTATTTTTCTGAATTATTTCATCAACATCAAAGAAAAGGCATTTTAAATAATCTGCCAGAAATCGTCCTTGTGTTGATTTTCCGGAATGTTTGATTCCCATTAAAATGTATGCTTTGTCTGTACTCATGCTAATAGTATAACTTGCAGAATTGCAAAAGTCCACGACCTGCGATATTCTTATTGTGTGATGAATATTTATTTTGCATTAGGTTTGTGTTTTCTTCCATTCGTATTGAGTTTTGCTGGTTTTAAGATTTTTTCTAAAACTGGATTTGGATTGCTTTTGATTGCAAGTCTTCTGGGGCTTGTGGCTGTGTTGCCGATTACATTTCTGCAGTTTTATTTTTCTTTTTTAATACCGACTGGAGCGTTGGAAACTCAAAAAGATGTGGCAAGGCTTTTTATTAAGGTTTTGATTTTTAACGGACTTATTGAAGAGCTTTTGAAAACTTTGCTGATTGCATTTATTCCTGCTAAAAAATTAAAGCTGAATCAGTTTTTGATTTGTTCTATCTTAATGGGGATTTGTCTTGCCAGCTTTGAATCGGCTGTTTATTTTTTGCAGAATATGCAGAGCGCAAATGCTCGTGGCGTTGAACTTTTGTACAATTTGATTTTTATACGCATTTTTACGGCAGATTTAATTCATTCTGCCTGTGCAGGACTTTGCGGGCTTTTTATCTGGAGTGTCCGGGCAAAATCTGCTGATGGATTGGGAATTGTTTTTGCAGTTTTAATTCACACTGTTTTCAATTTCTTTGGCTACGTTGCAGGTTCCATTCACTGGATAAATATTTTTACAATTCTTTTTGCAATTATTGAATGCCGCGTCCGTTACATTCACCAGATTCCGGAGGAAGCAGCTTCTTCTGAAAACGAAACGATTATTGTTTTCCAGCAGAATGAAGAACCTGGCGACAAACGCAAAAAAATGGATCCTAAAGCTGTGGAAATTTCTCAGACAAAGCCTGCTGACTTTGATAAAACTGTGGAAAGTTCCATGTTATCTGAGAAGGAAAGCAAGAAAAAACGATAGCAGCAGAGTTTTCTGTCTATAGATCAATGTTTTTTACGTATAAAAGCAAGCCCAAGAAATTACGGTTTTGCGAATTAAACAAGTTTTTGCAAAAAATGCCAGAAATGATAACTCTGGAGAAAAGCATCATTTCTGGCAAAATCTGCAAATTAGATTTTTAGAATTTTACTGAATAAATTACATCATCTTCTGGAGTTTCTGTACCAGGAAGAATCTTCTGGCAAAGCTTGTTGTCTTTTTCGATTAGGGCAAAGTCGTTGTCATTTGCAACACAGATTGTGTTGTCATCCAAAAGCCAAAGTCCTTCCAATTTGTCGTGACCGTAATTGATTGTTGCAACCAGGTCTGTTATCAATTCCTTTTTTACAAAAGTAATTCCAGAATCAAGCAGTTCTGACTGTGTGCACTGTTCCAGTGTTTTTCCGTCAATCAAGATGCCTTTTTCTGCGGTCATGTCACCGTTTACATCTGTTGCGCCATTCAAATTGATTTTGAAAAGGTACTTGTGAGCTTCTTTTTCGCCAGAAAAGTTTCCATCCCGTTCAATTACAATAAATTCATCGTTTGTAAGAGCTGTAATTCCGCAGCAGGAATCTGTTTCTTTGTTCTGCTGATACAGATATTACCAGGTTTTTCCTGTTGCAATTTCAAACTTTACAATGCGGATAAGGCGGTTGTTTACGATTTCCTTTTTTGAAGGATTGTAAAGTGTGGACTGCATGATTCCAACTAGATATTTTTCGTCTGGAGTTTTTGCAAGGCCTTCCATTCCACGGTTTGCGCGGCGGTTTGCAAGAACAGCTGGGATTTTTCTTCCATTTGTAGTCATTCCGTAAGGACTTATTCTTTCAAGCTCCTTGCCTTTTGCAGAAAAATGAACAATGTGGGGACCGTATTCGTCAGAAACCCAGAACGTTCCGTCTTTCATAGCAACAAGACCTTCGTTATCCAAACCGTATTCATCAAGACCCAGAAGGTTTTCGTTTAAGTCGTAGGCAATTTCACCGGTTGCGCCTTTTCCTTTTGGATTTGGAAGTCCAGTGATTTTCTTTCCGTCTGGTGCTTTTAAACCGATTGTTTTCAAAAGTTTTACGGAACCATCTTTTTTAATCTGAAACAAGCCGATTTCAGGATTGAATTCTGGAACAGGAAACAATTTTCCTTTTCCATTTGCACCTTTGTAGTCGATGTTTGGACCTCGGTCAGTTATCAGGTAAAACTTTGAACTGTCTCCTGGGTAAGCACAGGCATCAGAACCAAATCCGCCTTTACGAACTTCCACTCCATTTTTTGTTATTTTCAATGTTTTGTATGGAACTTTTGCTCCGTTTTTGTTTGGTTCATTTTTGGCAGGTTTTGCGTACAGTGCAAATCCACAAATGGAAATAATTGCTGCTATTGCGATTTTTGATTGTAATTTTTTCATGGTTTATCCCTGATATGTTGTGCCATTTGTCAATGACAAAACAAAATTTAATATAAAAAAGAAAAGGTTTTAGAAATCAAGATTTTCGGCACTAGACCATCCTGATATTCGTGGATTTAGGAGGACACTTTGTTCCACCATTACCGACA
>JAFOCI010000060.1 GCA_017381365.1 Treponema sp. | reverse complement strand
TCTCGACATTGAATAAGCATCTATAAATAAATCTAAATTAAAGGAGCTTGTAATGAGCGTTTTTTCAAATGGTGGCTATGTGCCGGAAGGGATGGATTTTGGAGAGTGGCTTGAGTACTTGAATGGAATAGATGAGTACGAAGCTTTCCAGGATTATTTAGAATTTTTGGAAGAAGAAGAGGAAGAATATCCTGATGATCTTCTTATTCCTACTTTGAGTGATGAATCAATTGCATCACTTAAAACGGTGGCTGCAGGAGCATTTCAAGAAATTGAACGTTCCTTTGCAGATATGAGTACGGATCAGAAACTTTCAAGTCTTGATGAATTGATGGATTTGAACAGAAAAAGATTGCTTTTTGATTACATAAAGCAAGATGATGAGTTTGGCTTTAATTTCATTTTTGATGGCAGAGAAAATGCTTCTTTTGCAGAAAGTGGAAAAAGAGCTTTGACTTATACAAATCTGAAAAGAATCTATGATATGGATGAGTTTAATTCAAAGGATCCTGAGTTAAAGAAATCCTTAGAATTTTACGATTCTGTAATTCATAATGAATCCTGGTGTGAAAAGCAGATGCAGCGAATTGATCAGTGGATGAATTGTGATGCAGGCTCAAGCCAGGCAGTTTATGCAAAATGCTTGAACAGAAGTTTTCAGGACCTGAGAGAAAGAATTGTTCAGGAACCTGAAATAAAGAAAACTAAGGTCCGTACAGTCGATTATTCAGTGGATCGTTAAATTTCAACTCTCTAAATTTGAAAAATTATGTATGGATATATGAATAAAATGGAAATAACGCAATCTAGAACAGTCTAGGTTGCGTTTTGTTTTTACTGATGTGAAAGTACAGCTTCACGCAGAATAGAATTTATTCTAGTCTGATAACCTTTCCCTTGAGCTTTCAGAGCTTCCAGGACATCAAGATCAATCTTGATAGAAATGGCTTTCTTGATAGGTGTAACTTTGAAATATTCAGGATGTGCAGGAGCAAAGCCTTTCAAATCTGAATCAGAGAATTCTGGAATATCATCATCATAGGTTACTGGAAGAGCTGCAATCTCTTTAAGTCTTTCATCTGTTAATTTGTTTGATGTAGGCATTGTAAACCTCCTGCAATTTTGGTTCTGCTTTTCTAGCAGAAATAATTCTTGTTCTTCCATTGCGTTCCGTATGAACTGCTGCAATTATTACAATTCCACGGATGCTGCCGACACTAAAATATCTATCTTCTTCAAGTGAAGAATTTTTATCGTCAAATTTTGTCAGAAGATATGGATCGTCAAATACTTCTAGAATTTCTGAAAAAGAAAAACCATGATTTTTTATGTTTAATTCGTCTTTTTCAGAACCCCATTCAAATCTTCCATCTTGGCTGATAACAGTCATTATGGGCCCCTTAATAGTTTCTAATATAAGTATATAACGAGAGATATATAAAAGCAAGTATATTTTATAAAGTATATACTCAACTGTATATAATAAGAATTCTGTCTACTAACCTAAATATTTAGGTTAGTAATTACCCTTTTCTTTTATCACCTGCTTTAATCTGAAATTATTGTCAAATACATATTCATTTAATTTGTTTATTTCAAGCAGATTTCTGATGCACCATTCAGGATCCTGAGTATGGAATGTGTAATAAACATCATTTAACTGTTTATAGGGAAAAATTTGCATAACAAATTTTGTTGACTGTTCTCTGGTATATGAAATGTAACGGTATAGATAACCGATCCAGAATAAAGAACTTTTTGAGTATTTAATTTTTCCGTAGGTAGAATCTCCAAATTCGTTTGTAATTTGAGAAAGTCCTTCTTCCGCATCAAGTGACAAATTTGAATTGGTGTTATCATCAAGAGCTTTTGATAAATTAGAATGAAGAAACCTTCTCAAAAAGACAGACGAAGAACAATCCAGTTCTGCAGATTTTTCGAAGATTTTTCCCTGGAATTCACACAGTAATAAACCATTATGATCAAAATTTTTCATTTGAAAAGTTCCTCTATGTATAGACCTGTTTTAAATTCTCTTTTTGCAAGTTTGAGTTTTGTATCGATTTCAAAACTTCTTTCTACTAACCTATTTCTGCAGTCTTCACGTTCAGGTTTTGACAGATAATATTTTTCAACTGGAATTAAGTTGGATAAAGCTTTATCTGTCTTAAATATATATTGGAGTCCCAGTTTTGAAGCAGACAAAGAATGAAGAGCAACATCTGCATTGATTTCCCCTTCTGTAAATTGGGACATGATGTAAAACATCTTATTATCTGCTACTGGAGCAATTACAACGTCCGCAGTATTTGTTTCTACAACAATATTTTGTATAGTCTGATTTGATTTATACTGTTCCAAAGTGCCACGGTGATAACAAATGGCAAGCATCCATTCAAGGTTGCATTCAAACTTTTTTATTTTCAGGTTTTCTAATGAATATCTAAAGGAATATACAGAAGCACCATCTTTCTCAGATACAAAAGATAAAGCTTGATTATATGTTTCCCCTAAGTAAAAGCCATTTCCAAAATCACAGTTATTTCGTGAACCTGTTGTAGTAACAGTTGATAGTCCATCTCTTGAACCGTGGAACAAGACAGTACCGTATTTTTCTTTTATGAGTTCTTCTTTTACAGAGTTGATTCTGTATTTGTTTTTATAGATGTAAGAATAAATTTTTTCGCATACATCTTCTCTTGCAGAATTTCTCTTTTCAATTTCATTCAATGTGGTTCTTGAAATACCCGTTCGTTCAGATAATTCAAGCATATTGATTTTTTCTGTTTCCAGAATGAAGTGTATATCTTCTTTTAGATTGTAATGACAGTCAATTGTTATCATGTAGATAATTATAGAGTTTTAAACTTGTTTGTTCAATATGAACAAACAAGTTTGAGTTAAGAATGAGGTTGACGACCCTCCAAAAATTGCGGGTCGTTATACCAAAAACAAATTCACGTTGTTCACATATTCATCGGATTGATTTAGAATGAGCCGGCTTTGAGAAACGGAAAAACAATTTTGCATAATAACGCAAGCCGCCTGTGCGGGCATGGGAAATGCTCGTACAGGCGGCTTTTTGGGTGTCTATCTATTTTTAAAATGATAATTTTAATTACTTGACCGAATCGGTTATTGGTGTTATATTATAAATAACCGATTCGGTTATTTCGTTGAAAGGCAGGGATCAAAGTGGAAAAATTTTTGGCGCTGACGGAAGAAAAGAAAATGACGATCCTGAACGCAGCACTTCAGTGCTTCGGAAAATTTGGTTATGAAAAAGCATCCGTCAATGATATTGCAGTGGCTGCTCATATCTCCAAGGCATCCATGTTTCAGTATTTCGGAAGCAAAAAACAGCTCTATATTTATCTGCTGGAATACTGTAAAAAGGTCATTGAAGAAATATTTGAAAAAGCACATCTGGATTCCAAAACGGATTTGTTCGACAGGATCCTGGCATCCAGCCGCATGGAAATGGAGAGCTTCCAAAATCAGCCCTTCACCCTGCAGTTTATTACCAGCGTCTGGGAAGAAACTTCTCCCGAAGTAGCCGATGCGCTGGTGATTCTGACAGAGGAAGCCTGCAGCTTCAGAAACGATATGGTTCTTCGGGAAGAGGATGCTTTGAAATTCAAAGACCCAGAGGATGCCCAGCCGGTCTTTCAGATGCTGCTTCTGATGGCCGAGGGCTATGCGGCCGGGTACCGGGGGGCGGCGGCTTTCGATTTTCAGGCTGTCATGGAGGATTTTGAGAAGAACATCGCAATTCTGCGGAAAAATTTTTATAAGGAGGAGTATTTGAAATGAGTGAACAAGCGATTGTCTT
>JAFOCI010000001.1 GCA_017381365.1 Treponema sp. | reverse complement strand
TTAAATAAAAAAAAGGGGCTGTCCAATAAGTTTGCATTGCGGTGGTTGAGTTTATCGAAACCACCACATTTAGTGTAGCAGTCATTTCGACGAGTGGTTCCTGAGCCCTTCGACAGGCTCAGGAACCACCTGTCGAAGGGCCCAATGAGCGCTACACTCATTACTTTTGGGACAGCCTGCGCTGCAAATCTTGGGGAAGGTGAGGCTGTCTTTCAGAACGAGTAGTCAAAACCTGTTGACTTTCCAAGTTTGGGATGTGCAAATGTTGCAGACTGATAAATCGGTACGGAAACTGCTCCCGTGCTGTCAAACGGTCTGTATTCGGGATTTCCAGCTACACAAAGAGTGTCTATACATAAATCTGTTGATGTCATAATGCCTCCAGGGGAATGTATTTCTGCTAAATATTAGTTTTCATTTTTATTATTTGGGTGGCTTTTTGGTTCCTTCGAATCTGCTCACCAATTCTGTTTCAACTTACACCGTCATGCTCGGTTACCAACGCTCAGGAACCAAAAAACAGGCTTTTCAGGGTTCCGGCGTCACAGCGCCTTCATTCCTTCGCTACGCTTCAGAACTGGCTTCGCCAGCCCTTACAATCCTTGCCACAGGTTTAAACTTGAAAACATTGTCCACGCCAGCCAAACTTAGTTTTCACTAGTTTTTAAATTGAATAATTATCAGGCAAATCCATCATTCCGTTTTCAATCAGGATTTCTTCAAGGCGTTCCTGTGTGATTGGTGTTGGAATTGTGAATTTTGTGTTATCGTCAATTGCCTGTGCAAGTTCACGGTAAACTTTTGCCTGTGAAGAATCCGGTGCATATTCAATTACTGTCTTTTTGCGGATTTCTGCCTGCTGAACGATATTGTTGCGTGGAACAAAATAAATCAGCTGAGTATTCAGTTCTTTTGTAAAAGCGCGCAGAAGGTCAAGCTCTCGGTCAACATTGCGGCTGTTACAGATAATTCCGCCAAGACGAACATCTCCACGTTCTGCGTACCGTGCAATTCCTTTACAAATGTTGTTTGCCGCATACAAAGCCATCATCTCGCCTGAAGCAACAATGTAAATTTCCTGCGCTTTTCCTTCGCGAATAGGCATTGCAAAACCACCGCACACAACGTCGCCGAGTACGTCGTAGAAAACGTAATCCAAATCTTCTGTATATGCGCCAAGATTTTCAAGCATGCTGATTGATGTAATGATTCCGCGGCCTGCACATCCGACTCCAGGTTCTGGTCCACCTGATTCAACGCAGCGAACTCCCTTAAATCCTGTTTTTTCCAAATCTTCCAGTTTGATTTCTGTTTTGTTGTCACGAATTGTGTCCAAAACAGTTTTTTGATGAAGTCCACCTAAAAGAAGACGTGTAGAATCTGCTTTTGGGTCACATCCTACAACAAGAACTTTTTTTCCAAGTTCAAGAAGACCTGCAGTAAGGTTTTGAGTTGTCGTGGATTTTCCAATTCCACCTTTTCCGTAAATTGCAATCTGACGTATTTTTTTTGCCATGAAAATACACTCCTATAGAAAAATTGTTTTTACCTATTGATTAAATAGGTTAGATTTATTTATTATCTTAATTACCTACTTTGTCAATAGGTTTAGTATTATTTTATACAACGGAGATTTTATGGCAGTTAGCGAAGAAACAATTTATAGGGAACATCCGTGTTTCGGGCCGCACAAACATAATAAAGGAAGGATTCACCTTCCTGTTGCGCCGGGCTGTAATATTGAGTGCCGTTTTTGTGACAGAAAGATAAATAAAACTGAATGCCGTCCGGGTGTTACAAGTGCAGTCATTAAACCTGAAGAGGCTGTTTTATATGTTCGTAAGGCTCTTGAGCGTTGTCCTGAAATCTCTGTGGTGGGAATTGCAGGCTCTGGGGATACTCTGGCAACAGGATTTGCTCTGGAAACGTTCCGCATTATAAAAAAGGAATTTCCAAATCTGATTCGCTGTATGAGTACAAACGGTCTTTTGTTGGCAGAAAAAGCTGATGAAGTAATTGAAGCTGGAATCGATACGCTGACTGTAACTGTAAATGCAGTTGACCCAGAAATTGAAGCGCAGCTCAACAACAGGATTATCTATCACGGAAAAATTTACACTGGAGTTGAAGCGGCACAGATTTTGATTGAAAACCAGCTTTCGGGAATTGAAAAAGTTTCTTCCCGGGGTGTGCTTGTAAAAGTGAATACGGTTCTGGTTCCAAAAATCAACGGTAACCATATAGAAGAAATCGCCTGCTCTGTAAAAGACGCAGGAGCCAGCATATACAACTTAATTCCCCTTATTCCTCAAAACGAGCTTAAAGATTTGCCTGCTCCGACTTATGAGGAAATTGATGCTGCTCGCAAAGCTGCTTATCCGTACATAAATCTTTTTAATCATTGTGCCCATTGCCGTGCGGATGCGGTTGGCGTTCCGGGGGAATACGACATTGGAACGGAGATTTTTGCAGGGAAAGTTGTTGCGGCAGAAACTTTTTCGCATGGATAAAATGTGCAGAAAGATAGCGGAGAGTTTTTTTATTTTAAAGGAGGAGTAAAGCCAATGGAAAAATACAAAGTTGCAGTTGCTTCAAGTGACGGAAAGACTGTTGATACTCACTTTGGGCATGCACAGAGTTTTTTGATTTTTGAAGTAGATGAACAAACCGGTGCGTTTGAAGACGTTGAAGAGCGGGATGTTCGTGCTGCATGTAACAGTCAGGCTTCATGCGGTGGAAGAATAGAAGAGGGCGATTCCATGGATTTGGCGGCAAAGGCACTTGAAGATGTGGATTACGTTCTTGTTGCAAAAATCGGTCCTCATGCAATCCGAGCGCTTGCACGATACAACGTTACAGCCTACGACATTGTTCTTCCGATTGACGAAGCAATCAAAAAAATCAACGAATTCCGTCTGAAAATCAAGGCGAGAAGAAATAAAGATAGAGAGGTACTACAAAATGGCAAAAATTCTTGATCAGCCGCGCTACAAATGTGCATTGGCGGCAATGCAGACAGTTCAGTCGATTCCGGGAGCAATTCCTGTGCTTCATTCCGGGCCGGGTTGTGCTGCAAAACTGAACGACAACAACGGAACCAGCGGAAAATTCAGTCCGAACATTTTTCCGTGTACAAGCATCAGCGAAAAGGAAGTTGTTTTTGGAGGAACGGAAAAACTCCGCACTACAATTCACAATGCACTTCGTGTAATCGATGCTGACCTTTTTGTAGTTCTTTCCGGCTGTACAAGCGAGATTATTGGAGATGATATTCAGGAAGTTACAGAAGAATTTGAAGATGCAGAAAAACCTGTTGTCTGGGCAAAAACTCCGGGTTTTAAAGGGAATAACTATGTCGGTCACGACTGGATTTTAAAATCGATTTTCCAGCAGTATCTTCGGGGACGGCAGCCAAAAACCCAGAAAGGTCTTGTAAACATTTTTGTTTCTCCTCCTCAGCAGGATCCTTACTGGCTTGGAAACTTGCGGGAAATAGAATCTCTTATTGAAGCAATCGGGCTTACTCCAAACACAATTTTTGGTTTTGGTCGGGGACTTAAAAACATCGATAAGATTCCAGATGCTCAGTTTACGATTCTTGTGTCGCCTTGGGCTGGAACAGAAAGTGCAGAATATCTAGAAAAGCAGTTCAACATTCCTCTTTTAAAATATCCAGTCCTTCCGATTGGCGCAACGGAAACTACAAAATTCCTGCGAAAAGTTCAGGAGTTTACAGGTGCAGACAAAGACATTACAGAAAAAGTGATAAAAGAAAAGGAAGCTGAATTCTACTATTATATTGAACGTTTTGCGGATACTCTTCTTGAAACGCGAATTCTTGGGAAGCGCTTTACAGTGGTGAGCGACAGTCAGTACACAATGGCAGTTACAAAATTTTTGGTAAACGATATGGGGCTTTTCCCTGAAAAAGTTTTTATCACCGATGATGCGCCGGAAACTTACCGCCAGCAGATTAAAAACGAAATCAGCACGCTGAATTATGGCATTCAGGCGGAAACTGAATTTTCGACGGACGGAAACGATATTCAAAATCAGATTAGAAAAATTGATTTTGCTGGAACGCCGCTGATTATCGGTTCAAACTGGGAAAAGAAACTTTCGCAGGAACTTGGTGCCCACTTTATAAACGTAAGTTATCCGATGCTTGAAAAACTCGTGATAAACAGTCATATTGCCGGCTACTCAGGAGGACTTCATCTTCTTGAGCAGATATTCACGGCTGCAATGTCAAAACTTAAGCTGTAGGAGGAATTTATGCCATATAACTTTAAAAATGCAAATCTTGCCGTTCGCGAATCGCGGCTTGGTTCAATAACAGGATTTACCGGCGATTTACAGACGCTCGTTTACCGTTCAGAATGTGGCTCGCTCAAAAACAGGGAAAGATGTTTTAGCCAGTCAAGTTCTTGTCTTTCTGGCTGTGCCTTAAACGCACTTGCTGCCATAAGAAATGTTGCCGTAGTTTACCACGCACCTGCTGGCTGTACTGCGATGGCTTCTAACGATGCTGTAAAATTCGGGCAGATTGCCGCTCGTGTAAACAAAACCACAAATTCAGTTTTTGTCTGCACGGATTTGAACGAAAATGACACTGTGTTTGGAGCAATTGACTCGCTCAGAAAAATTGTTCAGCACACCTGGGATGAATATCATCCAGATGCAATTTTTATTTCTACAAGCTGCGTTTCCGGCGTAATTGGCGAAGATGTGGACGGACTTGCCGACGAACTCAAAGACGAATACCCGGTTCCTGTAATTCCTGTTCACTGCGAAGGATTTAAATCGAGAATCTGGGCTTCGGGATTTGATATTTCCGACCACGCTGTTTTGCAGGGAATTGTAAAACCGCCAAAGCAGAAACGCCGTTACATCAACATCAAAAACTTTTACGAAAGTGCGCGTCCTCAGATTACAAAAATTTTCAACGAAGTTTTTGACGCAGAACCGCAGTTCCTTTACTGTAATTCAACTGTAGAAGAACTTTCTCACCTGAGCGAAAACCTTGCAACTGTCTGCATCTGCGGAACATTGGGAACATACCTTGGGAACGCTCTGGAAGAAACTTACGGAGTTCCTTATGTGCGCACTTTGAACCATTCTGGTATTACTGGTTTTGAAACCTGGCTTCGGGCAATCGGCGACACAATCGGAAAGCGGGCCGAAGCAGAAGCGTACATTGAAAAACAGCGTGCAATTTTTATTCCGCAGATTGAAGAAGTTACAAAATCTCTGCATGGTTTGCGTGCCGTTATTGGAATGGGACCTGGTTTTACTTACGAAATTGCCCGGGTTCTTCAGGAATTTGGAATGAAAGTTGATTACGCACTTGCCTGGCACTACGACTACAAGTACGACAACGGACAAGTTCCGCCAGCCCTTGAACATCTTGTAAAAACTGCCCCAAAAGATATGAAAGTTGCAGTTGCTGACCAGCAAAATTACGAGGTTCTCAACATATTGAACCGCTACAAGCCGGATGTTTATTTTAGCCGCCATCCTGGAACTACAGTTTGGGCAATCAAACAGGGATATGCCGCAGTCTTTGTTGCAGACGAGTACACTGTTTTTGGGTACGAAGGAACGCTGAGTTTTGCAAAATTAATCCGCGACACCGTAACAAACCGCAGTTTTGAAAAAAATCTTGCCGCACGAATCCAGCTTCCGTACACAAAATGGTGGTACGAACAGAATTACGACAAGTTCATAAAGGAAGAAGGAGTGAAATAAGGGGTAAAACATCAAGCAAAAAGGGATGAAGGAGGGCGCCTGCCCTACGGCCGCACGCCGGGCTAACGCCCTCTGTTGCGTCCTACCCCTCTAGCGGGGGGAATCCCCCCACAACGCCCCCCTGCGATGTTTTATTTACGAGGTAAAAAAAATGTCAGAAAAAATATACGATTCATTAATACAGCTTGTAGGAAAAACTCCGCTTGTGCGTCTGCACGGTTATGAAAAACTGCACGGACTAAAAGCACATCTTCTTGCAAAAGTTGAATATTTTAATCCCATTGGAAGCATAAAAGACAGAATTGTTCTGCGAATTATTGAAGATGCTGAGAGGGAAGGGAAAATCAGCCCGGAAAAAACAACTCTCATTGAATACACAAGCGGTAACACTGGAATTGCGGTTTCGGCTATCGGTGCGATGAAAGGTTACAAAGTAACAATTTATCTTCAGGACGGAACAAGTCAGGAACGTTTTGATATTATGAAGGCGTTTGGTGCTGATGTTTCAAGAATCAGTGATGTTCCTGAAATCCAAGATGCTCTCAAAACTACAAACAATGATTTTGTGGCTGCCACTAATATTTTGAAGCAGCACATTCGTGACCGTCAGGCTGCCGGCGAAAATATTTTTTTTGTTGACCAAATGCTCAATCCGCTTAATGCAGCAGCTCATCATGACACAACTGGTAGGGAAATTTGGGATGATACTGACGGAAATTTAAGTGCTGTAGTTACAAGTGTTGGAACAGCTGGAACAATCCGCGGAATAAGCGATTACGTAAAAGGAAAAAATCCTGACGTAAAAATCTTTGCCGTAGAACCATCTGCCGATGACAAATACCTTACAGGCATACACAATTTTACAGACGTGCCGGATGAACGTGTTCCAATCAATATCAGAGAAAAAATCTACGATGAAGTTTTTGTTGCAGATAAAGAGGGCGCTTTTTCTGCTGCTCAGGAAGTTGCAAAAACGGATGGAATTCTTGTGGGAATTTCAAGCGGTGCTGCCTTGTGGGGTGCCCTGCAAATTGCATCTCGTCCTGAATATGAAGGTAAAAAAATCGTCGTCGTATTTCCAGACACAGGACTTCGCTATCTGAGTACTGATTTGTTCAAAGGCTGAAAAGTAATTTTGAATACTCGGCAGCCAGAAATTCCCGGCTGATTTTTGTCACGTTGAATGGGGGCTGCCGGCTGACAAAAATGAAAGGCTGAAAGGACGATTCATGACATTACAGCAGATAAAATACATCCTTGGCGTTGCAGAAGCCGGTTCGTTTAACAGAGCTTCAGAAAGATTATTCATTTCCCAGCCATTCCTCACAAGTTCCGTACACGATGCAGAACGGGAACTGGGATTTGAAATCTTTAACAGAACTTCACGGGGCATAAACTTGACAGATTTGGGAACTGATTTTGTAAACGATGCAAAGGAACTTTACAGTCATTACGAAAATCTCCTCAAAAAATATTCCCAGAGTGGAAAAAAAACGTTTTCTGTTTCCACGCTTTATTATGCTTTTGCGAGAACTGCTTTTGTTCAGATTGTAAAGGAATTTTCCAGAGAAAATTCACAGGGAACTTACGATTTTGCATTCCGGGAAAAAAAAGCTTCTGGAGTGATTGAAGATGTTGCATTGGGAAAAAGCGAACTGGGCATTTTGTACCTGAGCGATTCCAACCGTAATTTTATTTTGAAAAACCTTAGTGCAAACAATCTGGAATTCCATCATCTGACAGAATGCAGTGCCTTTGTCTATCTGCACAAAAATCATCCGCTGGCGAAAAAAGAATGCCTTTCGCTGGAAGATTTATCTGATTATCATTTTGTAACTTTTGACACAGATGACGTAAATTCATTTTTTTCCGAAGAAGTAATAAAACAGTTTAATCTGGACAAGGCGATCACCGTTGCAGACAGAGCAACAGAGTTGAACTTATTGCAAACCCTCAACGGCTACACATTTTTGTCAGGAGTTTTCGGCGAAGAAGGAAATGAAACTTCCGAAGATTTTATCTTGATTCCTCTTCAAAACCACGACAAAAAAATCAGTCACATTTTCGAATTAGGCTACATCACCAAAAAGGTCACACGCCTGGACAACATCAGCCTGACTTACATCGACACAATCCGCCGCATTTTGCATATTGCAGGGTTTACGTGTTAAATATTATTAAACTCAACTTTCAGGCTAAATAATACTTTTCCGTATGTCCATTTTATCTCCTCCAGTTTTGTGAAAAAGAAAATCCTAAATCAACTGTTTTGTAACCAGAAAAGTTTCAGGAGTCTGCACAATGACAGAAGCTTTTTTGTAATCACGGATGTTTCTTGTCAGAATAACAGGTATTTCATGCTCCAAAGCAGTGTAATATTGAACGGCATCTTCAAAGTCAGAAAAATCGGAGTTTAACGCTTTATCAATAACACTTTCAGATGAATCGATTACATGCAGCAAAATGCGCAGTTTTCGGATTGCATTTTTTGCAGAATCATTTCCAATCTGTTTTCGCAGAATATAAAAAGTATTAGCAATAATCAGCGGACTTGTGAAAAGTTCCAGTTTTTTCATTTCCGCAAAAGTAAAAAGCACTGCAGAAAAATGAAAATGAGGAATTCGAGTGCCGTTAGGCGCGAATAAATCCGTGTGTTTTTACTTCCAGTGATTTTTTTTTGAGTTCGAGGGCATTAATGTATAATTTCTATAACAGCGTTGTAAATTCCATCTACAACAGAAGATGGCAATGATGAAATCTTTTCGATAAAGCATGTTTTGTCCAAGGCTGTTACAAGAGGAATTATTGCAACAGAGTTTTTGGAAAGTCCGCTATCTTCTGCTGTTACATAAACATTTGGCTTATAATCGGCAAGATTAAGGTTACTTGTAAAGGGAACAACGACAACTGTATTCAATGTCGTAGCGTTGTATTCATCAGATTGTAAAACAACTGCAGGACGGCGAAAACCAGCAGCACTGCCAACAGGAACACCAAAATCCACCTAATATAAATCACCACGTGTCATTTTTTATCTGCTCCCAAATTGTTTCTCGCGCTGAATTCGTTACGGCACTTGCTGCAGTATCAGCCAACAAATTATATGTTTCATCAGGCATTTTTTTCTGTTTAGATTGATTTTGAGTTGAACGATACTGCAAAAAATTCAAGAACACAGAAACTTCGTCCAAAAATTCAACTGGAGTTGCTTTTACTTGTTCAATTACAGTTTCATAAGACATTTTCCATTACCTCCATGCCTAAAATATAGCATGCTTTCTGTAAATCTGCCATGCACTTCTTATTAGAACAAATGACAAGTTTTGATTTTATTTTTCGGGTGGCTTTTTGCTTCGCAAAAAACAGGCTATCCGGGGTTCCGCTATCGCTCCAGCCGCTTCCCTCGCTTCGCTCAGTCCAGTGGCCACCTTTGGTGCCCCTACTATCCTTGCCACGAGAGAAATTTGAAATTGAACCTATTCTAAAAAATTACATCGGTGCTATCTTATTAAAATGTTCACCTGCTACAGCTAGATTCCATGCTGCATATGCTTCTTCTTCATGCAATGCTAGCCAACCAACAACCATTTTCATTTGTCTGGCTGGTAATTTTCCTGCAAGAAGTTCACCGTCTATTCCAATCGCGGCTTTGTATTCTCCATAGTAAACATGAACATGAGGTTTATTATGTTCTTTATTATCTCTGAACAAAAGGTATATTATCATTCCTTGAAATCGGCTTAATTCTGGCATTGGTGTTTCCTATGCAAATCTTTCTGCTGTGTATTTATAACTTTCTTCATAAAGGGTTGCTGGTGCTATGTCAATTTCACCATCCATCCAAGAAACAAAACCGTGCGTTACTTTAGCTGTCTGTCTGTTTGATTCTTCCGCCAATGGCAAAAACGCAGAACCTTTGTTTAAAAGTGATGTAACATCAAAAAGTCGTGTTTCCCCAGTCGAAAATAAAACAAGCATCATTCCATCTTCAAGAACTTTTATAGAAGAAACTTCAATTTCAGGAACTAATTCACCTGCACAACAAATCCCGTCTTTTATATACATTTTTATTCTCCATTTTCATCTTAACCAAAATTCATAAAACATTGATAATACCGGCATTTTCCACACCTCCATATTTATAAATATAACATATTTTCTATAAACTCACACACTTTTTAGCTTTTGTGCGAGCATCGTTAGATGCGAACAAATCCGTTTGTTTTTATTCTCCTTTTGTCAGTCTTTCGTACATCTTAAACAGCTCGGCAACTATTTCGCTTTCGGTCATTTTTTGGTTGAAGCCGTAGGTTTGCAATGACGGCGCGGTCGTTTTCCTGGTGGGCTTTGCGGAGCTCTGGGGGCATTACGATTATTTTTTTACATCGCTGGAACAATCAATTTTAAGTTTAATTCTTCTATCTGATTAAATCCTTTGTCAGCTGTAATAAGTGGCAGATTATTCACAATTGCAGAAGCTGCAACTATTGCATCAGGAAGTTTTGTTTTATATTTTTTTCGAATTTCTATCGTTTTTTCTTTTATTTCATCTGTAAGAGGAATTTCTTTACAATTAAGCAAAAACAATCTTATGTTATTTTCTTCTTCAGATGTTATTCCATGGAAAGACAAGAGTTCCAATTCTGAAATAACAGAAAAAGCCAATTCATTCTGTAAAAATGGGGTCATACATGAATTACCATTAAGAATATAGATTAATGCATTTGTATCAGCCAGAAAGTCAATTCCATTCATTTCTCATTTCCTTTTGAATTGAAAGACCATCTTTGTTAAAACTTACGGATCCAAAATATTTAGATAGATTTGTTTTATTTTCAGTTTTAAATCTCTGATTATATCGATACAAAACAAACTGAATATAGTTTTCAATATCAGCGAGGCATTCCTGAGGAACGTTTTTTATTTGTTCAATCATTGTATCATAAGACATTTTCCATTACCTTCATACTTATAAATATAACATATTTTCTATAAACTCGCATGCTTTTATGCTTGTTTTGTTGTTTTTTTACTTTCCATTTTTTTTACAAACGGATGCGCCAGCCGCGAGAGTGGCGTATTAAATAATTTCCTCTCATGCAAACGGCACGAAGTGACGTATTTGCTTGAGAACTAACGTTATTCGCTTTTTTAGTGAGTGCAGTTAGGCGGGCTTTTCTTTATAAACTGCGTACAAATTATTTTTTTACATAATTTTAGGGGTGCTACGATTTATGCTATTCTGATTTATAATACAAATCATCAGGGCAAATATCCTGACCGTTTGCCCATTCAATATTAAAGCCGTTTGGATGAACTGTCATAAAATATGAAGCATTTTTAAGTTCTCCGAACCATGTACCTTTTATGTACGGCTTTACGTCAAAGATTTTTGTTTCTCCGTTATCAAAACTTAATGATAGTTTATAGTCATTCATTGGGATTGCCTTTATTACAGTTGGTCTTAGCATAGTTTTTTCCTTATCTTAAAGGTTCTATTCTAAAAAATGGTTCTCCTTCATCAAGGAGTTTCCAATTAGCCTGCAATTCTTCTTTATGAATTTCTATCCAAGCTTCTACAAGTTTTTGTTTTTGACTTGAAATTTTCCCTTCTAACAACTGTCCTTCCAAAGAAAAAACGGATTCATCATCGCCGCAGATTACATGAATATGAGGAATATGATGTTTGCCGCCATGTTCACTTTGCATTCTGATTATTATTCCATAAAACATTGATATTACCGGCATCTTTCATCACCTCCATACTTATAAATATAACATATTTTCTATAAATTCGTACACTTTTATGCTTGTTTTGTTGGTTTTTTGTACATTCAATTTTTTTAAACACACGTATTTACTCAGAACTAACATTCTTCGTCTTTGGTGAGTGCCGATAGGCGGACTTTGCTTTCCAAAGTAAACAAATCCGTTTTTTATTTTTGACAAAATTTAGAAACGCACTATAAATTTTAAGGAATTCTGCGAGGCAAATATAAACTTGATTTTTTTATATGCGTAAACTTTTATTCTGAATTACGAGGCAATTTATAACGAATCAAGAGATTTGAACTTTGACCGCTTAGAGATTCATTTAAGATTTCATCATTTTCCATAATTAGTGGTATTACATTTTGAGCAATAATCAATTCGATAATTTAAGGATTTTGCATAAATTTCTGCTTCTTCAAGTGTGTAAAAATCTTTATATAACCCTTGCCCAAGTCCGCCATATTTTCGGACTTCATTACAAGGCAATTTATGAATACAAACTCTTTTATTAGGTTTATTCTCGTAAGTTGTGTATTTTTCCATAATATTTTCCTCAAAAATTTTTGCTTATTTTTCTTTACAGAAACTACAAATTCGAACAGGCAGCTTCGTTGTTTCTGCATACTCATTAGCATCTTCAAAACTGGCAAAACCTATATACTTTCCTTCGCCAGTTCCACCATTTTTTTCAATCTGATTACATCCGTTTTTATGTATTCCAATGTGTTTGTTTGCATGATTCTCATAGATAACAAAATTTGCAATCCATTGACTCATTTTTCTATCCTCCAAAATCTATTTGTTACTCCGCATTACGGGCAATGCGAATACCACAATCATAACAACTATCGGTAGAGGCGGCAGAATCTCTTTCATATATCTTCGAATAAGAAGTGTATGCTAGCGAACCGCCTCTTTTAATTTTATCACTTCCATTCCAATGAACAGGATTCGTTAATTCACCCGTTCCCCAGTCTGCACTGTAATCAAAACACCATTCCTTAACATTTCCGCTCATATCATAAAGACCAAGTTTATTCGCTTTTCTAGTGCCAACTTTATGTGCTTCGTTTCCGCTATTTCTTGAATACCATGCCACATCATCAATCGTATTGCTTCCTGCATAAATGTACTTATCGTGCTCCTCTTCACTTCCTCCACCGGCAGCAAATTCCCATTCACATTCTGTTGGCAAACGGAAACCGTTTTTAGTCTGATTCCAACTGAATGAACCGCTTGTACTTGTATAGTCTTTCCAAACGATATTTCCGCGATAGTAAACTGGTTCTAAACCTTTGTATTCGCTGTAGGCATTAAGCCACACGCATGCCTCGTTCCAGCTTATTAATGTAGCCGGAACAAAATCTTTATAAGCATCGTTTGCTGCATAGCCTTTCTTTGCGGATCCTACATTATAGCCGTTGTCTATTGCCCATCGGTAAACTTCAAGCCATAATTCGTAAGTCAATTCATACTGTGCAATTTGGAATGAAGAGAGCGTGATTTTCGGACGGGTTTTGTTCGGAACGTCTAAATAAAAACTTCCTCCTGGAACAGTAACCATTGCGGCATAATCTTTTCCCCACTGTGCATAGAGCGTCATATTTTTACTTGGAATCAGACTATCGCCCGGTGCATAAGTTTGTCCGCTTTTACCGTCTGTACTGGTTGACCATTTGGTAAAAGCATAACCAGTCTTTGTAAGATTTCCTGTATTTGCACTTATAACAAATGAAGAACCTTTTTCAACCTGTACGATTTTTGGCACAGTTCCGCCTGTAGCTCCGTTAGAGTCATAAGTAATTGTGTACATTTCTGAAACCCATTTTGCAAACAGCGTTACATCTTCTGTCGGGTAGAATGGGAATGTTACTTTATTTTCATCCTTACATTCCGAATCTAAATACCAGCCGCTCAAAGATTTATTTGCTTTTGTGGTTTCCGGGCTTTCTTTTACAATGTAAGACGAAACTGAGTTTAATTCCGAACCGCCGTTTGTTTCAAATGTTACTGTAAAATTTTTCTTATAGGCTGCGTACAGCGTTGTGTCTTTTGAAATTGTTAGTGGAAAATCCGCTTTATTATTTAAGCCGGAATCCAGATACCATTCGATAAAAGTGAACCCAGATTTTTCCGGCTCCTGAACGCTTTCGATTGTTCTTGCTCTAAACGAAGCAATTTCACTTCCGCCGTCAGTTTCCAAAGTTACAAGATAAGTCGGCAGCCATTTTGCATACAGAGTAATATCCTGTTTTACAGTGTATGGAACGGTAATTTTTTCTCCGCTTAAGGAAGAATTTTCATACCAACCTGCAAATTCGTAATTTTCTTTTTCTGTAAAAGGAATTTCCTGAAGAACACCTGTTTTTATGGAAGAAACTTCTGTTCCACCGTTTGCATTAAAAGTTACTGTATGATTTTTGTTCCATCTAGCATAAAGCGTAATATTTGCATTCAAAGTAAAGGGAAATGAAACTGCATCTCCAGAAAAATCTGAATTCAAATACCAGCCTGCAAAAGTATAATCTTCCTTGAACGGCGTTACGGCACTTAAAATTTCATTTCCAATAAAATCAGAAACCGCAGTTCCACCATTTATTTCAAAATGAACTGTATATTTTTGATTCCACCGTGCATAAAGAACAGTATTCTTTTTTGGTTCATAAGGAAAGGAAACAGCATTCCCGGCAAAGTTAAAAGTTTCATACCAGCCAAGAAATTCACAGTTGTTTTTTGATGTTACCGGCGAAAAAACAATTCTGTCTGTATTTACAGTTGAAACTTTTGTACCGCCATTCGCTTCAAAATTTACCTCATAAATTCCGGCTGCTTCCTTAAAAAATTGATTTTCACATGAAAGAAATCCAGAACCAATTATAACTATCGCAAGCAGAATGGAAAACTTTTGTACTAAATAAAATTCTTTTTTCATCTTACACACCCTAAAACTAAAAACGCAATCCTGTTCCAAATCCAATCGCAAAAATATATGGATAACCAAATCTTGCCATTGGCTCTATATAAAATGAATCAAATTCCTTTCTGAAACCAAAACCTGCACCAGCATCAAAAACCGTGTGGACATTTTCATTTGAAAAAATAATATCCGTACCACCAGTTCCTTCTATATAAAATCCTGTAGAAGGCTCGCCGCTAGGAGAAACCAGATAAACTCTTAAAACAGCAAGCGGTTCAAGCGAATAAACAGTATTTTCTTTTTCAAACGCATCATAGCTTGCTATAAGTTTTCCGCCCAAAGAAATCTTTCTGAAAAATGAATAATCAAAATAAATGCCTGCAGCCGGCGCAATATATGAAATTGAATTTTTATTTACTTCCGCAAAAATCCCAATAGACATCTTATAATAATTTGCCGCACGTCCTAACAGCTGCTCTGATTTTGAAGAACGAGAAAATACATAAGTTTTAAAAAGAATATAGGAAGCCGTCTCTACATCCAAAAGCCGAACTTGAAGATTATATTTATTATCCAATTCCTTAATTTGTCCAAAAACAATAGCATTTGCACCTAGCCTTTCACAAATAGAAAGAGCCGTTTCATCACTTATAAAATCAGAAAGCTGATAATTCAACTCGTTGTCTACTTTATCCATATTGCTGCGGGTTACAACTTTCATCCCATTTTCTGTAACATGAGATGTAAGTTCCGTCTGAATGTATTCCGACAAATCCTGTGACGGTGAATTAAAATCCAGAATACATAAAATTGTTTTTGAATTGCACTTGGACGACACATCGTTTGCAACCTTTAATATAATTGAATCAATTTTTTCCTGAGAAAAAACAAATGAAGAAAAAAGAATAAATGTTAATGCTAAAATTTTTTTTTTCATAAAGCTTTCCAATTAAACTCATTTTTTTTAGTTTTTAGCAAATTTTCTGTGTTTTAGATAATATTATTATTCAAAAACCATTTTTAATCAATATTCAAAATATTACTGAGTTTTAGTGAATAAAATAAAGATGAAAATCAATAGACAATATTGGCATGGGAATTCGACACACTTTTATTCAGAATTTAAAATACTACAGGAAACAAGCCGGGCTTACACAGGAAAAACTTGCCGAAAAAATAGAAATGAGTACAGCCTACATCGGCGATATGGAAGCACGAGAACGTTTTCCCAGTGCTGAAACAATAGATAAAATAGCAGAAGCACTTAATATTCGTCCTTCCGTGCTTTTTGATGAATTTGGTTCACCTAACAATGTCCAAGATTCATTTAAAAAAATCTACGCAAAAACAATACAGCAGGAACTCAAAGAAAAAATTGATTACGCGATAGAAGAGGTCTGCAAACAGATTTAGAAATTCAAAAAATATTATTATGCTTCCACTACTTAAGCCACTTCCCAAAACTTCCTGTTTTTTCTATAAGTTTTCGTACATTCCAATTTTTTTTACACACAGATGCATAAGCGGCGTGAGTGCCGGTTGGCAGACTTTGCTTTACAAAGTAAACAAATCCGTTTGTCTTTTATTTTTATACACGGATGCAAAATAGGTTAGGGTGATTTGTATCTTAACCGTGGAAAGAATTGTATCATCTGCGAAACAAGAAAGACATACGAAATGTCAAAGCTCAAAAACTAACATTTTAACTCACTAAAAAATCTTGACTTACTTAGAACAGTTCTATATATTTATAAGTGTCGATATGAGAAACGGAATAAAGAATGAAAGAACAAGAAATTGCAAAAATTTGTAAAGCTCTTGGGGATGAAAACCGGGTTAAAATTATAAAACTTTTATCAAATGGCGAACTTTGTGCCTGTAAGCTTTTGGAAGAACTTAAAATCAGCCAGTCTACGCTTTCGCATCACATGAAAATTCTTACTGACTGCAATCTGGTGGACTTCAAAAAAGACGGAAAATGGGTGTATTATTCAATAAATACAAAAGCGTTTTCTGAGTTTAAAAAAGAAATTAAAAGTTTAACAGGAAAGAAAAAATGATTTGGGATTTTTTTCAGAATCAGATTCTTGGAATGAAGTGGCTCAATGGACTTGTTCAGAATTTGCTTACTTTATTGGGAATTGATGTTACAAGTCGGTTAGGTGGAAGCATCAGTTTTTTTATTTATGATGTAATAAAGATTAGTATTCTGCTTTTTGTTCTTGTTTTCATCATTTCTTATGTTCATTCCTATTTTCCTCCAGAAAAAAGCAAAAAAATTATGGGGCGTTTTAAAGGTTTGGGGGCCAGAATTATCGGTGCTCTTCTAGGAACTGTAACTCCTTTTTGCAGTTGTTCTTCTATTCCTCTTTTTATGGGATTTACAACCGCTGGACTTCCTCTGGGGGTTACCTTCAGTTTTTTGATTTCTTCTCCAATGGTGGATTTGGGAAGTCTTGTGCTTTTGACGAGCATTTTTGGCTGGAAAATTGCTGTGTCTTATGTGATTGTTGGACTTGTGATTGCCGTTTTGGGCGGAACTATAATCGAAAAACTTCATCTGGAAAATCAGGTTGCAGACTTTATTCGAAATGCAAAAAATATTAATACTGTTTTGCCTTCCGATGAACTCAGTCAGAAAGAAAGATTTAAGTCAGCACTGGATTCAGTTCTGCAAACACTCAAAAAAGTGTTTCCCTACATTCTGATTGGGGTTGCAATTGGCGCGGTGGTTCACAACTGGATTCCACAAAAATGGATAGAAAACATTCTTGGTTCTAAAAATCCATTTGGCGTAATTCTTGCTGCACTTTGTGGCATTCCAATGTATGCAGATATTTTCGGCTGTATTCCTATTGCAGAAAGTCTGCTTGCAAAAGGTGCACTTCTTGGAGTTGTCTTGAGTTTTATGATGGCGGTAACAACATTAAGTCTTCCAAGTATGATTATGTTGAGCAAGGCAATCAAGCCAAAATTGCTGGGAGTTTTTGTTTCTATCTGTACTTTGGGAATTATTATTGTTGGTTATGTTTTTAATCTGGTGCAGGGATTTTTGATATGATAACATATCGACAGTTGAAGATATGTGAATATGAATAGAAGGTTATATTTCGAGTTTTTGATTTTAAACCGTGGCAAGGATTGTAAGGGCTGGCGTAGCCAGTTCCGAAGCGTAGCGAAGGAATGAAGGCGCTTTTGCGCCGGAACCTTGAAAAGCCTGTTTTTTGCACAGCAAAAAGCCACCCGAGAAATAAAAATTCATTACTCGACATTTGTCAAATAGAATATTTAAACAGGAGGCTAAAATGAGCGAATGTTGTTGTGGAAGTAACTGTGAATCAGTTACAAAGGAAGTAAATGGAAAGATTGAATCTATAAAGGTTCTTGGAAGCGGATGCAAAAACTGTCATACATTTCACCAGAATGTAATTGATGCACTGGCAGAAATGAATCTTGCAGTTAATCTGGAATATGTAACAGACATGCAGAAAATTATGGAAGCCGGAGTTATGAGCATGCCGGCCCTGATGGTAAACGACAAGGTAGTTTCCTGCGGCAAAGTTCTCAAAGTTGATGAAGTAAAAAAACTGCTTTCAAAAGTATAGAATTGTTTTTG
Organism: Treponema sp.; assembly: GCA_017381365.1. Lineage (GTDB taxonomy): Bacteria > Spirochaetota > Spirochaetia > Treponematales > Treponemataceae > Treponema_D. The sequence continues at coordinate 365 of JAFOCI010000001.1, read as the reverse complement.
CTATATCGGAGTAATCGAAATGAATTAATTCCAAAGATAAAAAAGGAGGGGGAAGTCTTCCCCTCGCTTCAACTGATCTGGAATTGTTGAAAATGAAACAGTCTGACGGCTTATATTTAATTTTTCTGCCAGTTCTTCCTGAGTAAGGTTTTTGCTCAAGCGGCGTAAATGAAGATTTTTTCCAAAATTCATATTATTCTCCAAAATAAAATTTTTTTATAAAAAGGGGTTGTCCCAAAAGTAATGAGTGTAGCGCTCATTGAGCCCTTCGACAGGCTCAGGAACCACTCGTCGAAATGACTGCTACACTAAATGTGGTGGTTTCGATAAACTCAACCACCGTAATGCAAACTTATTGGACAGCC
>JAFOCI010000059.1 GCA_017381365.1 Treponema sp. | reverse complement strand
GCGGCAAAAGCTCTTCATTCTCCTGAACAAGGATCTGTGTCCTTACTAAACATGACGAACTGATGCCTGGGTTCCGCTGAATCACTTCAGCGTATCACATTACCGCTTGTTCGTTTACCTTTTTATCATGCCTCCTGAATATAGTTCATTTAGTTATTTGCAAAATTCTGCGACTTTTTTTAATATGTCTGGTGATTCGTCATAAACTGCGTGGCTGTATTGGTTGTATAAAAAGGTTTTGCATAGCTGAAAACCAATTTTTTCTGCGATTTCATTACTACATTTGTAATTAAAAATTTTGTCATTCATGTCGCAGATTACCAGAGTAGGGCATTTTATGCTGTTCAGCAAATTTGTTATATCAAAATTTTCCATTGATTTCAGCAGAATCAAAAAACGTTTTAAGTCTTCCATAGTCCCTTGTTCAAGTAGCTGAGGAATGAATTCTTTGATGGCTTCCTTATATGAGTCAGAATAAACGTAGTCCAGAAATAACTGATTTAAGGCAATAATGTTTTTTGCTTCCGAAGCTTGTTTCCAGTCCATGAAGGCTTTGTTGCAAGCTTCAACTTTTGCGGAAGTGGAACACAGAACAAGTTTTTCCACTAATTCTGGATGATGAATGGCAAGAAGCATACTTATCATTCCGCCCTGAGAAATTCCATAAAGCGAAGTTTTATGGATTCCAAGCTGATTAAGACACAAAAAAATATCTTCCGCCATATCTGTCATCGTATAATTTTCCGGAAGAACTTTTTTTCTGTCAAAAATGTAAACAGTAAAGTCGCTGGTAAGAAATCTGAAATTATTTTCAATTTGATTACCAAGTCCTTCAAGACCACACAGACTTATTCCGGCGATTACAGTCAGAATTTTCTTGCCTGAACCAAATTTTATTACGTTCATATATGTGTCATCAAGTTCAATATGCTGTTCCATAATTACTTTATTTTATACGTAATGGACGAAATATAATAGTAGGAAATAAAAAAAGGAGTTGACCAACAAGCGCAAAACTTATCAGTCAGCTCCTTTAAAAGGGGATGTCCCAAAAGTATAAATTGTAGTGGTCATTGAGCCTGTCGAAATGACTATCACACTAAATGTGGTGGTTTCGACAAGCTCAACCACCGCAATACAAACTTATTGGACAGCCCCTAGGTAAGATAAAGCCGCGCTATTTTAGCGGTTTTATCTTACACTCCTTTATTTTATAATCATTTTAAGTCCTGGTATTCAGAGGACTCATTCTGAATATTAGCAGTGTTTTCCAGTTCCTAAAATGGATTATCAGTATTATCAGGAACCTCTAAAATGTTTTTCAGAGATACCTTATTCTTTTACAGAACCAGCAGATACACCGCTGATAATGCTTCTTGAAAGGAACAGGTATACGATTACCAGTGGAATAATTGCCAGACAGATAAACATATAAACCTGAGCCATATCGAACTTCTGATAGTCTGCACTACGGAGCTGAGCAATCATAATTGGAATTGTCTTCTTTAACTTGCTGTTGATTACAAGAGCAGGAACGAAGTAGTTATTCCAAGAGTTTACGAAGCTGAAAATCATCTGTACAGCGATTGCTGGCTTCATCAAAGGAATTACGATTGTATTAAAGATGCGGATTTCGTTACATCCGTCGATGCGAGCTGCTTCTACGATAGAATATGGCAGTGATGACTGCATTGCCTGATACATATAGAAGAAAACTACTGGGGATGCAATTGCAGGAATATAAAGAGCTGCAAGTGTATCAATCATCTTAATTTTAATAAGCAATCTGATAAAACCAAGTGTTGAAACCTGTGTTGGAATCATCATAAGTGCAAGAATAAGCTTAAAGGCAAACTGCTTACCTTTGAAGTTATACATGAAGATTCCATAAGCTGTCATTGCAGAAAAATATGTTGTCAAAACTGCAGACATTACAGATACCAGAATACTGTTTCCTAAAGCTCTCAATACCGGAATGTTAGGGTTTGAAAGCAGGTGTCCGAGATTTGAAAAGAATGCAAGTCCTGGTAAAGGAGAGAAACCTTTCATAATCTGAGCATGCGTACGTGTTGCATTTACTATGAGTACAAAGAACGGGAATAAAGAAAATACCGTCAAAGTAATCAAAACAATGTATACAAGTGTTCTTTTGATTTCTGAATTCTCAATATGTTTCATAATTTCCTCACTTATACGCGCTTAGCGTTTTCCTGTCTGTTCTTTGTATTTGCTCATAGTCATGTTATAGACTGTGAAGCTGAATACGCTTGTAAGAGCGAATGTAAGTACAGAAACTGCACCGGCCATACCATAGTTCTTGTTTGCAAGATGTTTGTTCAAGTACATGATTAAAGTCATGCTTGTACGGTTAGGATTTCCTTCACCGTTTGTCAAAATCTGTGGAACATCGAACATCTGGATACCACCAATAAGGCTTGTAATCAAAACGTAGATGAAGATTGGCATCAAAAGTGGCAGTGTAATCTTAAAGAATGTCTGTACAGGATTAGCACCGTCAATTCTGGCTGCTTCAAAAATGCTTGAATCAATACCCATGATACCAGCCATAAGCAGGATTGTTGTATTTCCGTACCACATCAAAAAGTTCATTGTAGCTACAAGACCTCTTGTCCAAAGTTCAGAACTTAAGAAGCGGATTGGATTTTCTGCATCAATCATGTTAAACTTAAGCAGAATGCTGTTTACTGGACCGTTATCGCTGAACAATGTGAAGAACAGCATTGCGAATGCCGAAGCCATGATAAGGTTTGGCATATAGATAACAGTCTTGAACAACTGCTGACATTTGATTTTAAGTTCGTTGCTTGTAAACCAGATTGAAAGCAAAAGTGCGATTACAATCTGTGGGATAAAACCAGCCATCCAGAGAACGAATGTGTTCTTGATGTAGCGAAGAATATCGCTCTGGAAAACTGCTTTATAGTTTGCAAAACCTACGAAATTAGGACCAATTGTCTGAAGTCCAACACGGTAATTTTCATAGAAACTGTTTGAAAAAGTTGAAATAAGAGGAATCAGTGAAAATACAGTGAACACTACAAAGAATGGCGCAATGAACACATATCCCCATTTATCAAAATTCAACTTTTTCGGTCTCTTTGCCTGTTTAATTTTTGTATCTGCCATAACTAATTCCTCTTATTAATCAATTATCTAGAAAGATTAGGATAGAGTTCCAGAACTGCTGTATAGAAGTTTTCCCAAGCCTGATCAAGTGTAATCTTGTCATTAAAGTAATCTTTCATAGCTGCCTGGAGTTTTTCTGCCATACCAAGGTCATACTGTGTAATGTTGCTCTTATCAATAGAAGTAGCAGAATCAAGGAAGAACTTGATGTGGTTCTGGTTTCCAAGGAATGGATTCTTGTAATAGCTGTTTGCAATTGTTGTCATTGAGTTGATGTTGTTTGTGAAATCACCAGAATTTACAGCAATGTTTGTCATTACATCAGGGTCACAAGCCAATGTGTAAAGAATGTCTTTTACTAAGTCAGCATTATCTGTTCCCTTAGCAGCACAAATCCATGTTCCACCCCAAGAGAATCCAACTGGTTCTTTACAGAATGCCCAGTCACCATAAGAACCGTTGCCTGGTTCGCGAGGAGCGTTCTGTTTATCAAGTGAAGCAGGAGCCATTACAAAGTCGATGAACCATGCTGGTCCGAAATATCCGAATACTTTACCTTTTGCACCCATACCCTGTGTACTTTCTGCAGTCCACAAAGAAGCTTTGTTGTTATATCCAAGTGCTGTGTATTTTTTTGTCTGTTCAATCCATGCATTAATCTGTGGGTCAATATGGATTTTGTTTCCAATAACCCAAGGAGTTGTCATGTTGTCGCTGAATGCGCGGAATGCATCATCGTAACCAGAAAGCATGAAATAGCCCTTTTCTTTTGCTTTAAGAGCAACGTCATCAAATTTCTGCCAGTTACCGATTGCAGCTCCTACTGCTTCTGGTTCATCTGTTCCCAAAACAGCTTTTGCAATTGAACGGCGGTAAATGAATCCACCTGGACAAGCCTGCCATGTAAGACCTTTCAAGTGGCCTTTGCTGTCTGTCATGATATCCTGTGTGTATTTGTACTGATCTTTAATGTCTTCTCTGGAGATTCCAAGATCATTGATTACATCCAAAGTGAAATCTGTGTCTACGTATTTAAGAGCGTAGTCTGATTCTACAAGGAAAATATCGATTTTTTCATCTGCTGGAACTTCATCCTGACGGAGTAATGCTTCATCAAGTTTGTTCTGATATGCACTGTCCTGACTTGGTGTAATCATCCAGTTTACTGTTACATCTACAGGAAGCTTAGCTGCATAGTAGTCATTAAAACGTCCCTGAAATTCTTCGTTCCAACAATAAATTTAAAACTTTACCGTTTGATGCTTCTTTTTTTGTACAACCGGTAATCATTGTTAGTGCAGCTACTGCTAATGCTGCTGTAAGTAATTTTTTTCATAGAGTCCCCCTTATTAAGAATCTACTTCTTTTATAAATTGTACTACGGTTTTTAGATTTGTCATCTAAAACCTTGTTATGGCTAAAGTTTAAGTCTGGAAAATGCTAAAAAATATCAAAATTTTATAAAAAATATTAAAAATATTTTTTATTTTGGAAAAAATAAATTTTTTTTTAAGGATTTTTGCTAAAAGTCATTGTACACTTATATTTAGAAGGTATTTTTGCATTTGAGAGGAGTTTTTTTATGGGAATAAAAGACGAATTAACAAAAATAGAGTTCAAAAACCGCGAATATTTAATAAACCATATTTCTTATGATAGAGAAATGGCTTTTTATCAGAGCATTAAGAACGGTGACATGGAAGAAATGCATCGTCTTTTTACGCCTTTGAATATTGAAGGTTTTGGCAGGCTTAGTGATAATCCTTTAAGAAATCTTAAATATCATCTTATTATTACGGTTGCAATGATTACCCGTTATGTTATTGAAGCTGGTCTGGAAATGGAGTCTGCTTATAATCTTTCGGATATTTACATCCGAAAAATTGACACCTGTAATAATGAAGAAAGTGTACATGATACACATCTTGAACTTTGCGAAGCTTACGTAAAACGAATGCAAGCCCTAAAGAAGAAACGTCTTTATTCAAAGCCTATAACTCAATGTATTGATTACATTTACGACAATCTTCACAACAAGATTTCTCTGGATGCTCTTGCGGATGTTTCTGGATTGAGTCCGTCTTACATTTCTAAGCTTTTTCACAGTGAAACAGGAATCACAATTGCGCAATACATTCAGAACAAACGAATTGATGCGGCAAAAAATCTGCTTATTTTTACTGAATATACAACTACTGATATTGCGAACTATTTGAATTTCAGTTCAGAAAGTTATTTTATCAATGTTTTTAGAAGAAACTGTGGTTTGACACCAAAAAAATTCCGTGCATTGCATTATCGCTCCAATTTTGTTGATAAAGAAGATGCCGAAGAATCAATTGCACAGGTAAAATAGACGACTTTTGACTCGCAAACAAAGAGAATAATATTTTGATATTAATTCAAAGATAATGATATTTTATTCAATTTAATGATGCGTAAATAGAATTGTCTTACTATATTATTTTGTCTTTCCGGAGGAAAATATGGATTTTCAGGCAATTATTCGTGCATCGGCTGCGCAGGGGTCTGTTCTCTTAAAAAACGAAGGGAGTGTGCTTCCTTTAAAAAATAATGATAAAGTTTCGCTTTTTGGACGTTGCCACATAAATTATTATAAATGTGGCACTGGTTCCGGAGGCTCAGTTCATACACCTTATTCTATTAACATTCCACAGGGCTTTAAAATTCTTAAAAATGAAGGCTTTGCAGTTCCAGAAATCAATGGCGAACTTGTAAAGGTCTACGAAGACTGGATTAAAGCGCATCCTTATGACAGCGGAAACGGCGAGTGGGCCAGCGAACCATGGTGTCAGGTGGAAATGGAACTTTCTGATTCACTTGTAAAAAATTGTTCAGAAAAAACAGACAAAGCTGTTTACGTAATTGGACGAACTGCGGGTGAAGATCAGGATAATAATCGTGATAAGGGAAGCTTTTATATAACTGATACAGAACGCAGTAACATTGCGTTAATCTGCCGTTATTTTAAAAATGTAATTGTTATTCTGAATGTTTCAAATATAATTGATGTTTCCTGGATAGATGATGAAGAATTCGGAGGAAATATCAGAGCTGTTCTGTTTACCTGGCAGGGTGGAATGCAGGGCGGGCAGGCTTGTGCAGATGTTCTTTGCGGAAAATCTGTTCCATCTGGTAAGCTTACCGACACAATCGCGTATAAGCTTGAAGATTATGCTTCTACAAAGAATTTTGGAAGCAGCACAGATGAAATTTACGAAGAAGATATTTATGTAGGCTACAGATATTTTACAACTTTCGCAAAAGAAAAAATTCAGTTTCCTTTTGGATTTGGACTTTCATATACAACTTTTGAAATCAGCGATGGTTCGTACTCAAGATGTGGCGAAAAAATTTATGTAAGTGCAGCGGTTCTAAATACTGGCACTGTTAGCGGCAGAGAAGTTGTTCAGATTTATTGTCAGCAGCCGCAGGGAAAATTGGGAAAATCAGAAAGAATTCTGTGCGGTTTTAAGAAAACAAAGGAGCTGCAGCCTGGTGAATCTGAAACTGTAAAAATTGAAATCCCTGTAAAATATCTTGCGTCTTATGATGACAGCGGTGCAACTGGATTCGCTTACAGTTATGTTCTGGAAGAAGGAACTTATTCATTTTTTGCAGGTACAGATTGTCTTACAGAAAATAAAATATTTCTTGGCGGGATAGAAGGTCAGGAATTCACTGTAGAAAAAACATACGTTCTGGAAAAATTAACTCAGGTGTGCGCGCCAGAAAAAGCTTTTAACAGAATAAAGCCTGGCGAAAAAAAAGCAGACGGCACATACGAACTGGAAAAAGAACCTGTACCTCTGAACAAAGTTGATATGGCAAAACGTATTCAGGAAAATCTGCCGGCAGAAATAAGAGCCAAAGGCACTCCATGCACAGATTTTTCTGAAGTTGTAAAAGATAAAAGCCTGGTAGACAATTTTATTGCAAACCTTAGTCTAAAAGAGCTTATGACAATTGTTCGTGGCGAAGGAATGATGAGCCGCAAAGTTACAGCTGGAATCGCATCTGCCTTTGGCGGCGTAAGCGAAGCTCTTCACGAAAAGAAAATGCCGGCAATTGGCTGCTGCGATGGCCCTTCTGGAATTCGACTTGATAACGGTAAGCCAGCAACTTTGGTACCAATCGGCACTTTGCTTGCCTGTACCTGGAATCCAGAAATTGTTGTGGATTTATACGAAGAGCTTGGAAAAGAAATGGTCAGCAAAAATATTGATGTTCTGCTTGGACCTGGCTGCAACATTCACAGAAATCCGTTGAACGGCCGCAATTTTGAATACTTTTCCGAAGATCCTCTTGTAACTGGCGTAATGAGCGTTGCCGTTTGTCGCGGTCTTGAAAAGGCTGGAACTTTTGGAACTATAAAACATTTTGCCCTGAACAATCAGGAAGAACATCGCCGAACAGTAAATTCCTGTGCTTCTGAAAGAGCGATACGCGAAATCTATCTGAAGCCTTTTGAAATTGCTATTAAGGAAGGCGGCGCAAAATCTGTGATGACTTCGTATAACGGCGTAAATGGTCACAAATCTGCATCGAATTTTGACTTGAATACGATTGTCCTGCGTAACGAGTGGAAATTTGACGGTATGGTCATGACGGACTGGTGGGCTGCCATGAATGACTGTGTAAAAGGCGGAGATTCAACAGGACGCAATATTTCTGAAATGATTCGTGCCCGTAACGATGTTTACATGGTTGTTGTGAATGACACAGCTGATAAAGGCGGCTTTGGTGACAATCTGGAAGAAGCAATCAAAAACGGAAATCTCTCGCTGGCACAGCTGCAGCTTTGCGTAAAAGACATTCTTCTATTTATTGCAGGCACAAAGACTGCTCATTTGCCGTTGCGTCCGTTAAAAAATGAAATCACAGTAAATACTGTTCTATCCAGCGTTCCTGCAGGTGCAAAGATTTACAAGCTGGAAGAATATGCAACAGAAGAAGAAATTAAATCTGGTACGGTTTATTTTGAAGCGGCAGAAGACGCAAATTACGAAGTTTTTGGCGGCTATGTAAAAGACGGTGGCGATACCCTTTCTCAGTCAATTACAAATGTTCTTCTGAATGGCGAAACCTGCGGTTCTTTTGAATGCCGAAGTACGGATAATCGTATTGTTTATTCTGTTGCCGTTCAGCTGAAACTGAAAAAAGGTTTTTACAAAGCAGAAATCGACCATACAAAACCAGGAATCAAAGTTGCAGCCCTCTGCCTTCGCATAGAAGAAGATTCCCCAATCAGTACTGGTGAGTACGAATAGAAAAGAATCTGCTGCTCAGTTGGCGCTTGCTTAGGAGCTGTCCAATAAGTTTGCATTACGGTGGTTGAGTTTATCGAAACCACCACATTTAGTGTAGCGCTCATTACTTTTGGGACAGCCCCTTATGCAAAAAAAAATCGGCAACCAGTCTGGCTATGGAGGAGGAATGTACCAGAAGGGTTGCCGAATGTGTATTACCAATCCGCTATTCGCTACGGATTATGATGTACTTAATTATTTTTTCAAGCCAACGATGATTTCTTTGATTTCATCGCTTCTTGAGAAAAGGAGTTTGCTTTCTTTTTCTGGAAGGCAATTTGCCTTAAAGCTGTCCTTTTTGCCGTCTTCGTATTCAATTGTTACGGAAACGTCTTTTTTAGTGTCGTAAACAATTTTTGTGCCACACCATGTAAAGCTTAGCTTGCCGTTATGGAAGTCGCTCTTATCTAGGAAAATTGGATCAAAATATGCTTTTCCGTCACTGATTTTAAGACCAAGTTCGCCAAAACGAGTAAGAATTTCTTCTTTTACCTGACCAGTCATACCAGGCTGGCGTGCGCCCTGCAAATAAGGCGTGTGCGAATATGGGTCGTATGGGAATGCGCCATATTCAGATGGAGTTTTGGCAGAACCAAGTCCTTTTTTAACGTCTTTATAGAAAGCAAAGAAGTCGTCTTTGTTTTCTTCTATATTTTCCTGCACAGCAAGCAAAAGTTTGCTGACCATGTGCCAGTAGATACAGCCAAGACCTTCGTAGCAATAGAAAGTTCCTGAGCGGCCAGTGAAAGACTGATGATTGAATTTCTTTTCGTAAAGCTCTTCAAGGAGTTTTTCTTCTGCTGCATTTGCTTTCTTTTCTGCAGGAAGTTTTGCAAGATATTCTTTCATTGTGTCTGCATTTCTAAAGAAAGGATTAAAGTGGTAATTGCCATTTTTATCCTGACGAAGAATTGTATTTCCAGTTTTTTCAATAAGCTTTTCAAGACCAGAAATTTCATTTTCAGAAATGTTGTTTTTGTTTTTGAATGCCGGCAGCTTAGAATTTGGATAAAGCATGTAAGAATACTGGTGTTCTTCAAACAAATCGCTCTTTCTGAGTTTTGCAGTTATGTTTTTCTTTTCGTCTTTTGAAGGAACATTACAGCTGAGAACTGCAACCTGGCCTTCCAGCATAAGCTTAAGGTTTACAATCTGAATTTCTGAATCAAGAAGGCGAACCGAATTGTAAGAGTGGAAAAGACCATCTTCGCGGCGGTTTGCTTCAATAGAGTTTTTAATTCCTTTTTCCAGAGTTTTTAGCATGTCTGCAAGTTCTGTGGCAGAAACTTTTTCTTCGCCATCTGCAAAACCGTCTGCATAAAGCTTTGTACGTTCTGCTTCAAAAAGAGTTCCGAATTTGTCTGTAAAGCTTTTGCGTTCTGCATCTGAAACAGAATCCTTTGCGTTCAAATCTGCGTAGATTGCAGCAGCTTTTTTGAGTGTGTCTGCAACTATTTTGTTTACAGAAAAATCAGTTCCGCTTGTTTCTACAAGATTTACAAGGAAGCTGAGCATTCTGTGAAGGTAACACATTGTTACAACGGAAGTACCAAAGCCTGCCAGAGCATTGTTTGCATCGTTCCATTCTGGGCGCTGAGTGTTCATCCAGATTCCGGCTCCAGGAATATGGTTCAATGTCTTTGCAAGCACAATCTGAAGCACTTTTGTAATCATTGTTGTAAGCTGAACAGATTCGTCTTTGTTCAAAACAAGGCGGGCATCTGTTCCGTAAGTTTTTTCAAGATTGCGGAGTTTTGCATCCATATCGTAATCAAAAATGATTGAATTGCGTGGATCTTTGTAAACTTCTGCGTAGCTCTTGATGATGTATGGAAGATGGCCTGTTGTAAAGCTCTTTTCATTCATCATGTTAAGAAGTGCTTTTTTATCAAGTTTTGCAAGGAATTCAAGGAATTTCTGCAGGTATATTACCTGATGGTCGCCCCAGTAACCGTATTGTGCCCAAGGATTTCCTTCTTCTGGAACTTCCCAGTCAAGTCCGTTGCGGCTGATGCGGTAAGGGTTATAGCCTTCTACAGTCATTGTGTTCAGGAATACTGAACATACGTTTTCTGCATATTCAGGATAAGACCACAAAAGTGATTCCCAGTTCTGGAAGATGTCGCGCCAGTTTCCTTCATAGTTGATTTTGTCGTTGCCGTTTTCATCAAGAATTTCAATGTTGAATCTGTTCCATGGGCGGCTTGGGTCACCGTGTCTGCGGGAGAAGGTGAGTGGAAGATATTCGCGGAAAAGACGCTTAAGAAGATCGTCATTTTTTTCGTAAATTGCAGATTTAAGCTGACCGTACGCTACGATGTCATCAGAGTCGTATCCTGCTGTTTTAAGAACAGATTCCAGTTCAGCAGCTTTTTTTACGTTTCTGATTTTTGCAAAATCAATGAAGTCTTTTATATTGATTTTACCGCTGTTGCAGAAAAGTCCGCCGCGCATAATATTGAACATTACGTTTGTTCTGTGATGAAGGTCAGAAATTTCGTTCTTTGTTGACTGAATACCATCGGCAGCCCTGATGTTTTCTTCAAGCTTTGCTTCTGTGTCTGCAATGTCTTTAATCAAAAGCTTTACAGCGTCTTCGCGGTTTTTGATTTCTGATTCTAGCTGAATGAGCTTAGTTACGTCGTAATCAACGTCAAAAATCTGCTCCCAGCATTCTGCAGATTTGCCCAGAAGCTCTGCCTTGTGAATGATGTAGCATTGCGGGCGTTTTCCGTTCATTTCCTTTTTGCCTGCATAAAGAAGGTCTGTTTTGTTTGAAAGGAAATATGGAATTGCGTTTTCAGAAAGAATGATTGGATCGTGAGAAGAGAACCAGCTTACATTTGTAAAAAGCGATTCGCTAGGTTCTGCCCGGTCTGTTAAAACAGAAGAGAGTGAGAAAATTGCCATGTTGGAATCTTCAAGAACTTCGCACTTTTTGTAAGCGTCAAGCAGAACGCTCTTATCATTCTGAATTTTTGCATCGCTGGAAGAACACATGATGTTTCTTGCGCCGTCCAGAACTTCTACTGTGATTTTGCGTTCTGTAAGGTTTTCAATGTGGCTTGTTTTTACAAGACCGTATTTAGAGCTGCTTGTCCAGCCGTAGCGGAACAAAAGTCCAAGTTCAAGATTGATTTCTTCAAACCAAATCTTGCTGCCGTTAAGGTTTTTATAAAGGTTACGCTGAATATTGATTGATTCAGAGTAGCGTTCTGTTCCTGTAGAGAAAAGATTTTCAAAAGGCTGCCAGATGATTCCTTTTTTGCCTTCGTTTTTTACTTTTACGATTGTAACTGAGCCTGTTGAACTTTTTGTGTCCTGTATTTTGTCACAAGTGTAGTATGGAAAAATGGAGAAATCACAGTTCTTACGTCCTGCTGTAATTCCGCCCTGTGCCCAAAGAAAGTTCCATACGTCGCTGGAACTTGTGATTGTCATGAAGAAGTCGTCCATGCAGTCGTAGTTTTGAATTTTATAAAAAGCTTCTCCGTCAAGAAATACCTGATTGCCTTTTACCTGTTTTATCATATTCATTCTCCTGTGAAATCAGTGAATTACGTTGTTCGTAATTTAACTCTACGAATGATTAAACACTTGAAAACCTGTAAAAAATATCAAAATATTTTTATTAATATTAAAAAAATGTATTAAAATTCGTTAAAATTTTAATATTTTACGTTAAAAATTAATATTTTTATCATCAATTCAGACTTATAAATTGAATATAAAATAAGGGGGCGTTACGGGGTCTCCCCGTTAGAGGGGGTAGCGGAAGACGCGGTGGTTGAGTCTGGCGAAACCACTGCGGCTGGAGCGAGGGGCAGGCGCCCCTTTTATCTTACCTAGGGGCTGTTCCAAAAGTAATGAGTGTAGTGCTCGTCGAAATGACTGCTACACTAAATGTGGTGGTTTCGATAAACTCAACCACCGTAATGCAAACTTATTATGGAGGAATTTTATGAAAAAAATTATTTGTACACTTTTTATTATTTTACTTTCTGTAAGTCTTTTTGCAAAAAATTCTGTTAAATACGCTTTTAACGCAAAAAGAGCTGTAAAGGATAAAGGAAATTCGTCCTTTAATAAGACAATTTCTGCTATTGAGCTTGTTCAGGATATGAAAACCGGATGGAATCTTGGAAACACAATGGATGCAAACGGTTCTACAGGTCTTGAATCTGAAACAAGCTGGGGACAGCCACTGGCAACTAAAGCTCAGATTGACGGTCTTGTTGCAGCTGGTTTTAAAACAATCAGAATTCCTTGCAGCTGGAAAAATCATCTTGTAGATTCAAATTATACTATTGACCCTGAATGGATGAAGCGCGTAAAGACAATTGTTGACTGGGCAATTGCAGACGGCATGTATGTAATCCTGAATGACCATCACGACAACTTTGATACAGAAGGATTTATGCATTATGGTGACGGTTATTATCCAAGTTCTTTGAATTATAATGAATCAATGCGTTTCCTTCGCAATCTGTGGGCTCAGATTTCCTTAGCATCCAATTCTGGTTACGATGAACATCTTATTTTTGAAGTTTTGAACGAACCTCGTCTTCGCGGTCACAGTCACGAATGGAACTATATGAAGAACTGCACAACTTGTAAAAATGGCGCACAGACTTTGAACAAGTTGAATCAGCTTTGTCTTGATACAATCCGTGTTTCTGGTAAAAACAATGCAAACCGCTTTGTAATGGTAACAGGTCTTGCTGCTGCAATGGTTTCTTACACTGCTGATGATTCATGGGTTTTGCCAGTAGAAAACGGCGACAACAAGCTTATTATTTCAGTTCACATGTACAGCCCGTATCCTTTTGCAATGCAGAATCCTGGAATCAGAGATTTTTCTGAAAATCTTACGGCTGAACTTGAATTCAACTTTAAGTGGCTGGCAGACAAATTTGTTTCCAGAGGAATTCCTGTTGTAATTGGTGAATATGGCGCAACAAACAAAGACAATCTTGAAGACCGCGTAAAATGGTTCAGTTATTTTATTCATGAATCAAGAAAATACGGAATGTGCAGCGTTCTTTGGGATAACGGCGACTGGAATCCAAGAAATACTTATGAAGAAAAATTCGGCTTTTACAATCGTACAGAACAAAAGTGGTACTTCCCTGAAATTATTGATGCCATTATGAGCAATGTTGACTAATTTTTTTAGTAATTCTAAAAAAACAATGTTATAATTGAACAGACAGAGGGAATTTTTTTGAAAAAACTTGCATTGCTTGTACAGGACTTAGACTCAGATTATTTTACCTTAATGGTAGAAGGTGCCAGGCGATATTGCGTTGAAAAAGGTCACCAGCTTATGGTGTTCATTATTCGCAGTAAAAACTGGCGCCACGGGTCGTTTGACTATCAGTTCTATGCGGCAACAAGTCTTATTTCAAAATCCAACATAGACGGAATTCTTCTGGCTACCAATACGTATTGTCAGAATGCGCCGGAAGAAAAACGCATTGAGCTTGTAAGAGAGCTGACTTTTGTTCCGCTTGTAAGCATTGGAGCAGAAATTCCCGGATTGTCCAGCGTTGTTTCAGAAAACAAAACGGCTTTTAAACAGCTGTTGAGCCATATTACAGACGGGCATGGAAGAAAAAAAATCGTTCTTATGATGCCCCTCTCTACGTCTGTAGACATTATTACCAGAAAAGATGCATTCATTGAATTTCTTAATGAAAGGAATATTCCTTTTGACAATACTAAAATAATTTATGCGGATTATACTTTTGAAGAAGCAAAAGACGTTCTTCTGCAGATTTGTCCGCGAAAAGAAGATATTTATTTTGATGCAATCGTAACTTGCAGCGATGACCTGGCTTTTGGCTGTATCAGTGCGCTGCATGAACTGAACGTTTCTGTTCCAAATGAAGTTTCTGTTACGGGTTTTGACAATCAGCGCAGATGCGATTATGCGGATCCTACTTTAACAAGTATTGACCAGCAGATTGAAGTGCAGGGATATGAAGCGGCAAAGCTTTTGCTGGGTCAGATTGAAAATCCGGAAAACGGCCCAAAACGGATTAGTATTCCTTCTATTCCGATTTACCGGAATTCCTGCGGCTGCAAAGAATATTCATTTAAGCGCAATATTTTTAGAGATGAAGAACAGCTTTTGAGGCGCAAAGAAACTCTTGCGCATTTTCACTTTTTTCTTCAGGAAATGCAGGCTTCTCTTTCGCTTACAGAATTCAAAAGTCTTTTAATCAAAAATCTTAAAGATTATGGAATCAATTCTTGTGTTGTCTGTCTTTATGATAACCCTGTTTATTTTGGAATAAATGATGAATTTTCGATGCCAGATTCTGCAAAAGTTCTTATTGCCTTTAATAAAAATGGAACTTTGGAGCAACTGGAATCTACTGTGCTTAGTCCGCAGAAAAACATTATTCCTGCAGAATTTGAGTTTGAAGCAAACAAAACTATTGTTGTTTCTTCTTTATTTAATACTTCTTATCAATATGGATACGTTGCATATAATCCTGGTTCTGTTGAGCCACGAATGTACGAGCTGCTTTTTAGTGCGACTGGCATTGCCCTTGCTTCTAATCGTCTTATTTCTTTAAAGGATGAAGAAACTAAACAGCTTGAAAACGTAAATCAGAATTTAAAGGCTGCTTCTATGACTGATTCGCTGACTGGTGTTTTGAACCGCCGCGGATTTATGACTGTTGCAGAAGCTTCAATTTCTAAAAGTCTGGAAGAAGGCAAGGGCGGCGCTGTAATTTACGGCGATATGGATCATCTTAAGAAAATCAACGATGAGCTTGGTCATGACATTGGTGATGTTGCCATTCAAGCAGAAGTTGAAATGTTCAAAAAGGTTTTCCGTGAGTCTGATGTTATTGGCCGCATGGGAGGCGATGAATTTGCAATTGTTGTTCCTGGCATCAGCGAGTCTGGATTTGAAACTATTAAAAAGCGGCTTAACACTGTAACGGAAGAATACAATGAAACTCAAAATAAACCTTTTATTCTTTCCATCAGTCTTGGCGTTACATATTATTCGGAAGAAAACCATGACATCAATGTGCTGCTAAAACTTGCGGACGAAAGACAGTACGAAGAAAAACGCATTCACCATAAGGAAAGAAAATAGAAAAAAGGAAATGCCAAAACATTTGGTCCTCTTCACTCTGTATTGCTAAAGGCCGTCCAAAGTTTCGAGTCATTGGGCGGCTTTATTTTTTACTCGCTTCTATTTTTTAGGTAAAAATCTCGTACATGATGGTCTGTTACTAAAATAAAAGAATCTGATGTATTGGCTGATGAATGTGTTGGAAAAATGGGATATAATTGAGAATAGAGGGAAAAGTATGACACAAAGCGAATGTGTGGCAATGGAAAATGAAATTCTATTATACACAGATGAAACTGGTAAAATGAATGTAAATGTTCGTTTTGCAGAAGAAGATGTGTGGGTAACACAGGTTCAGCTTGCAGAAATATATGCTACAACTAGGCAGAATATAGGGCAGCACATTGAAAATATTTATAAAGACAATGAACTTCCACGAGAGGCAACTATAAAGAAATTCTTTATAGTTCAAACGGAAAAAGAATTGCAGCGTCTTAATTTGATGGTTTCCCAATTTCTTGATTTTGCTGAATTACAGGCATTGGATGAAAAGGCCATGACAATGCAGAGTTGGATAAATGCTCTTGATAATCAGATTGTGGCAAGTCAACGAAAAATTCTTGAAGGAAATGGAACAATCAGTCATGAGAAAGCAATTGAAAAAGCCGAACATGAATACGATTTGTATCGTCAAAAAGAACTTGCAAATCTTAAAAGTGACTTTGACTTGTTTATGGAAGATATAAAGAAAATCGATAAGTAGATGATAAATTGTATGGTAAAGAAATTAATTAGCATGTATACCAGTTCACCGTATTAATGCCAGTGCGTTAGGCACTGGAGGGCAGCGAAGCTGGTGCGCAGCACTGAACGTAGTGGACCCCGGAAGCGCCGACGGCTTTAGCCGGAACGCCCTTTTATTTTATTTTTTCATAAAAAATTTCTTGCACATACTAGAGTATCTGTTATAGTTTAATTATAGAGAAATATTTTTATGTCTGAAGAAAACAAAGAAGAAATTCTTAAGAGAGCATTATATTATCAGTCTCAGTATAGAAATGCATTATTGTCTAATGCGATTTCATTTTATGATGCTAATTTAACAAAAGATATAATTGAAACAGACATAATGTATAAGGATGCGGATGGAAATTTTAATTCTTCATTAGATAAGATTGGAATGAAATTTCCGTGTAAGTTTTCTGATTTTATTAATCAGTGGATAGAAAAAATGATGCCGCCGGAATATATTGAACGGTATCCGTATTTTAAGTCAATTCGTGAGTATCTTATTGATTTGTACAATAAGGGGCAGCGGGAATATAATGTTGATTATTGGGTTCAGACGGATGATAGCCGCAACCGTTATATAAATCAGGCTTTTTTGATGACAATGGATGAGCATGGCGATATTTTTGCGTTGTCGATTGTAAAGGATTATACAAAAGAAAAGATTATTGAAGAGGATATTCATAAAAAAGAGCTTGAACAATATGCTTATTATGACCCGATTACTCATGGTTATAATTACATTAAATTTAAAGACATGATTAAAGTAAGGGGAACGCCTGGTTCTATTATTTCCTTTGATACTCATTCCTTTAAAATCATCAATTCTATTTGTGGAATTTTAAAAGGGGATGAAGTAATTTGCGAAATATGGAAGCTTATTTGCGAGATTTTTGATTTTGATCAAGGCGATTTTGCGGCTCATATAAATGCTGACCATTTTATAATTTTTGTTCCAGGTTTTGATGCGCAGGCAATAATCAGAAAAATAAAAAATCTTACTTTAGCACTTACAATTCTTTCTTCTGAATTGTCGGTTCCTCAGATAAAGCCGTATTATGGCATTTCAAAGTGGTCTTCAGAAAAGAAAATAGAACTTTCTTATAGTGAGGCTGTTGCGGCAAAAGGAAACGCTAAAGATTCTCAGTCGGAAAATTATGCATTCTTTAATGAAGATGATACAAAGCGCTTAATTGAAGAAAAAACAATTATTGATGATTTTGATAATGCGCTGGCAAAAAAAGAATTTAAAATATGGTATCAGCCAAAATTTGAGCCTGCTTCGGGAAAGCTTGTTGGGGCAGAAGCTCTTGTTCGATGGATAAAAGATGATGGAACGATTGTTTCTCCTGGTGATTTTATTCCTGTATTTGAAAAAAATGGATTAATCAGACAATTTGATGAATATATTTTTAGAAACGTATGTAAACAGCAAAAGCGCTGGCAAAAACAGAATAAACTGATAGTTCCGATTTCTATAAATTTATCCAGAATAAGTCTGTATTATAAAAATATTGTTAACACATATAAAAAGATTTCGGAAGAAATTGGTGTTGAAAAAGATATTATTCCAATTGAAATTACAGAAACTGCCACTGTTGTAAATAAGGAAATGAAAGAAATTGCGGATTCATTTTTTGCAGCTGGTTTTACTCTCTACATGGATGACTTTGGATCTGGATATTCATCGCTGGCCACTCTGAACCAGTTGCATTTTGATACGCTAAAGATAGACAAAGGTCTTGTAGATTATATTGGAAATTTTGGTGGTGACCGCCTTTTAGAGCATACAATTTTGCTTGCGAAAGAATTAGGAATGCATGTAACTGCGGAGGGTGTTGAAACTGAACGGCAGGTTGCATTCTTAAAACATGTGGGGTGTGATAGTATTCAGGGATTTTTCTATTCAAAGCCACTGAACCGTGAAAAATTTGAAGAATTGCTTGATGCAAAGAACGTTTTTTCTGGTAATACTGAAAATGAACAGGTTATAGAGCATATAATGAATTTTAAAAAATCAATCGGCAGATATCCGATTTATTCCTTCTTAATTAATCTTTCAAAGAACTCATTTGTAGAGGAAAATGATTCTACAATATGGCATAAAGAAACTGGTTCTACGGCAAAGTCTTATTCTGAATCAAAAAAAGATGTTGCAGAAAGATTGATTCACCCTGATTTTAAGGAAGCTTTTCTTAAGTTTATGAATAGAGAACGGTTGATTGAAAGCTATTCGGGCAGACCGGAAACAAGAATTTTTGAATATGTACGCTTATATAATGGTAAATATACTTCGATGAGGACTATGTATCATATATTCAAAGTTGAGAATTCTGACGATTTGTATGCGTTTCAGACAATAAGTATTCAGTAGTTTTAACTAGTCGATTATGTCGTTTTGAAAACGGGATAAATGCTCGTAAGGCAAAATTAGACGTCCTCTAAAAAGTCATTGTGTTCCAGAAGTTCAGACAGCTGAATAAGAAAATTACAGTGCATCATATCAATTGGATTTTTGCTTTCCAGAGAAGACTTCTTTAAATTTGCATTATGAAAATACTGCCAGTCAGAAAGCGACTTTTAAAACCGCTGGCTAGCGTTGCTGCATGCGCAAGTTGGCAAGGGGCTGCCCAATAAGTTTGCATTACGGTGGTTGAGTTTATCGAAACCACCACATTTAGTGTAGCAGTCATTTCGACAGGCTCAATGACCACTACAATTTATACTTTTGGCACATCCCCGACTTGCGAATTTTTTTGACAGCCTCTTTCTTCTTTCCCGTATTTTCATAATTAAACAATTTTTTTTGTAAAATCAATTTTATGTTTAATTTTCAAAAAATTCGAATTTCGAACTAAATAGTCGTTCAATGAAATCACGGTAACCTCCTGTAAAAAAACCGCCTGATATTTCTGGCAAGTTATATTTTACCTGAAAATTTTTAGAATTGTTCCTCCAAAAAGTTTTTTTATAAGGTGAACTTCAAGAGGTATCTGATATTCAAATTCTTTTAAGATTTCCTGTTCTTTTTTTGAATATCGTATTTTATCTTCTGTGTACAGAATTCCTGTCTGGTCATTTATTGCAATGTTCATGTTAAGAGAATCTATAAATGAATAGGTCCAGCCGGATTTTCGTTCCACAAATCAATTCTAAATTAATGAAATGGAATGTGTCAAATCTAAATTACGGCACTTGCAAAAATTATTAACAGCCGTAAACTCGACATTTATGGCTGGAAAAATGTATTATGGGTAGTATGAAACTTAGAAAACTTTATAGCCTTACTAAGAAAGCTTTGGATGATTTTAAAATGATTGAGAGTGGTGACAGGATTGCTGTAGGGATTTCTGGTGGAAAAGATTCTCTTGCACTGTTATATGCACTTGCCGGATTAAGGCAATTTTATTCTGAAAAATTTGAAATTATTGCAGTTACTGTTGATGCTGGCTACGGCGAATTCACTCTTCTGGAAATTAAAAAATTGTGTGAACAGCTTGATGTAGAGTTCTATGTAGTTAAAACTGAAATTGCAGAAATTGTAAGACAGAAAGTTTTGAAAGGAACTTATTGTTCCTTGTGTGCAAAGCTCAGAAAGGGTGCGTTGAATAGTTTTGCAAAAGAAATGGGATGTAATAAAGTTGCTTATGCTCATCATAAAGATGATTTAATAGAAACAATGATGCTTTCTCTTGTGTATGAAGGACAGTTTTTTTCTTTTGCACCGCTGATGTATTATAAAGAAGCAGGTATTTCTGTTATTCGTCCTTTGGTGTATATTGAAGAAGCAGAAATCCGTGGTTTTAGGGATTCATATAATCTGCCTTGCGTGAAAAATCCCTGTCCCCATGATGGGAAAACGCGGCGGGAATATGTGAAAAAACTGATTGCAGGCATGCAAAAGGATAATCCTGGTGTTAAAGATAAAATGTTTCATGCAATCTTAAAAGGGAAAATCTACGAATATGATAAATAATTTTATAGAGGTGTTATAAAAATGAATAAATCTAAAACTTCGCTGAAAGGTGTTTTTATTCTGTTAATAACTGCACTTATATGGGGCGCATCTTTTGTTTCTCAGAGCGTAGGAGCTGAATCTGTTCAGCCATTTACTTTTATGGGAATACGAACTCTTATGGGTGCTATGGTTCTAGTTCCATTTATTTTGATTACAAAGAGGACTGTTAATCTTAAAACGATTAAGAAAGGCGCAATTATGGGGATTTTTTTGTGTATTGCTACAAATCTTCAGCAATATGCGTTTTATTATTCTACAGCGGGAAAAATTGCATTCTGTACGGCAACTTATATGTTTTTAATTCCTGTTGCAGGACTTTTTATACGTAAAAAAGAGCCTTTTGTAACCTGGCTTTGTGTTTTAATGGGGTTTGCAGGACTTTATTTTTTGTGTTTTAAAGGCGGCGATGATTTTTCTATAAATAAAGGAGATGTTCTTTCTCTTATATGCGCAGTTTTTTTTACCTGTCAGATTTTATGTATTGAAAAATTTACGGAAGAATGTGATGGAGTTGTTCTTTCTTGTGTTCAGTTTTTTACTGCGGGAATTATTACAATAATTCTAATGTTGATTTTTGAAAAGCCTGAATGGCATGCAATCAAATCTGCAGGGACTGCACTTTTGTATTCTGGTTTAATGAGCTGCGGTATTGCATATACTTTACAGGTTGTGGGACAAAAATATTGCGAAGCGACTATTGCGTCCCTTATTATGTGTATGGAGTCTGTATTTGCTGTTATTTCTTCTGCCATTATATTGCACGAAAAACTTAGTGGCCGGGAAATCACAGGATGTATCATAATGTTTACTGCTATTGTAATCTCGCAGGTTTACCCGATGCTAAAAAATCGAAGAATATGAGATAGTTTTGTTTTTTTCATATTGAACAAATAAATCAATTTTTTTAGAATTAGATTATTCAAAGACGAATTCCTTTAGGGGAGTTCGTCTTTTTTTTTTAACTTTGCAAGTAAAACGTTTAATTTTCTGGAGGCAGCGATGAAACTTACACCACGCGAAAGCGAAAAGCTTATGCTGAGTTATGCCGGTTTTCTGGCACATCAGCGAAAGGATAGAGGTTTAAAACTTAATTATGTAGAAGCGGTTGCATACATTACTTATGAACTTATGGAAGCTGCCCGTGATGGAAAAACTGTAACAGAGCTTATGAGTCTTGGCGGAAAATACTTGACCAGCGACGATGTTATGGATGGCGTTAGCGGAATGGTGCATGAAGTTCAGGTGGAATGTACTTTTCCTGATGGAACAAAGCTTGTAACTGTGCACAATCCTATTCTGGAAAAATGAACGAGAGGCTGTCCAATAAGTTTGCATTACGGTGGTTGAGTTTATCGAAATCCCCACATTTAGTGTAGCAGTCATTTCGACGAGCGGTTCCTGAGCCCTTCGACAGGCTCAGGAACCACCTGTCGAAGGGCTCAATGAGCGCTACACTCATTACTTTTGGGACAGCCCCTATCGTTTGTTCTAATAAGGTATTACAGTCGGATTTGATATTCCTTATATGACCTAAAGGTGGGGTATTCAAACTTCCGCATGAATAAGAGGCGAGTATGCAGATTGGTGAAATTATTTCATGTAATAAAGAAATTGAGTTGAATGTTGGGCGAAAGACGATTTCGCTGGAAATTACGAACAGCGGCGACCGTCCTGTGCAGGTAGGGAGTCATTTTCATTTTTTTGAAGTGAACAAGCTTTTGAAATTTGACCGGGCTAAAGCTTTTGGATACAGACTTGATATTCCAAGCGGCATGAGCGTGCGTTTTGAACCTGGCGAAACAAAAACTGTTCAGCTTTGCGAGTTTGGTGGAAACAGACGTATTTTTGGCTTGAATAATCTGACAGCTGGTCAGGCTGGGGATGCAAATAAAAAGGCATCGTTGGCAAGAGCTGAGCAGAAAAATTTTCTGTAATGGAAGGAATTTATATGAATAAGATTGATGGAAAAAAATATGCGGCAATGTTTGGACCTACTGTTGGGGATAAGATTCGTCTGGCAGATACAAATTTGATTATTGAAATTGAAAAAGATTTTACTCATTACGGAGATGAAATCAAATTTGGCGGTGGAAAAACCATTCGTGACGGAATGGGGCAGTCGGTGAATACAACAAGCAAGACTGGAGATCTGGACCTTGTAATTACAAACTGCGTAATTCTGGATTACACAGGAATTTATAAAGCAGACATCGGGATTAAAGACGGAAAAATTGCAGGCATCGGAAAGGCTGGAAATCCAGATACTATGGACGGTGTTACTCCTGGCATGACTGTTGGAGCCAGTACAGAGGCGCTGGCGGGGGAAGGTCTTATTGTTACTGCAGGCGGAATTGATACCCACATTCATTTTATTTCGCCGGAACAGGTTGATACAGCTCTTGCATCTGGAATTACAACAATGATTGGGGGCGGTACTGGTCCTGCGGACGGAACTAATGCAACAACATGTACTCCTGGTCCCTGGAATCTGGGAATGATGCTGAAGGCTGCAGAAGCTTTTCCAATGAACATTGGTTATCTTGGAAAGGGAAACTGCGGTTCAACAGCCAGTCTTGAAGAGCAGGTAAAGGCTGGTGCCTGTGGCCTTAAAATTCATGAAGACTGGGGCGCTACTCCTGCAGTTATTGATGCGGCTTTGACGGCGGCAGACAAATACGATGTTCAGGTTTGTATTCATACAGACACTTTGAACGAAGCTGGCTGTGTAGAAGATACTCTTGCAGCAATTGGCGGCAGAACTATTCATACTTATCATACAGAAGGCGCTGGTGGTGGTCATGCGCCAGACATTTTAAAGGTTGTGGAAGCAGACAATGTTTTGCCGGCTTCTACAAATCCGACTATGCCTTTTACTCAGAATACTTTGGATGAGCATCTTGATATGCTTATGGTTTGTCATCATCTTGATAACAAGATTCAGGAGGATGTTGCGTTTGCAGACAGCCGAATCCGTCCTGAAACAATTGCGGCAGAAGATGTTATGCACGATATTGGCGCTCTTAGCATTATGAGTTCAGACAGTCAGGCTATGGGTCGAATTGGAGAAGTAATCACCCGCACATGGCAGACTGCTCACAAGATGAAAGAGGAACGTGGTGCATTGCCAGAAGAATGTGGTGAAAACGACAACTTCCGCGCAAAGCGTTATGTTTCAAAATATACAATTAATCCGGCTCTTGCTCAGGGAATCAGCGATTATGTAGGTTCTGTTGAAAAGGGAAAGCTGGCTGACCTTGTTCTGTGGAATCCTGCGTTCTTTGGCGTAAAGCCTGACATGATTATTAAAGGAGGAGCAATCATTATGAGCAAAATGGGCGATTCCAATGCGTCTATTCCAACTTGCGAACCGATTACTTACCGTCATATGTTTGGTTTTTACGGAAAGGCTTTGCCTATGACCTGCGCAACTTTTATGAGTCAGGCTGCCATTGATGAAAATGTTCCAGAAAAGCTTGGTCTGGAAAGAATGTGTCTTGCAGTAAAACGCTGCCGTTGCGTTGGCAAAAAAGACATGAAGTTTAACTGTGCAACTCCAAAGGTTACAATTGACCCTGAAACATACAAAGTTACAGCAGACGGCGAACTGATAACAAGCAAACCTGCAAAAACTCTGCCGCTTACACAGCTTTATTATCTTTTCTAATAAATCAGAAGGTGGAAAATTATGTTGTGCGAAAAAATTATTGGACGGATTGAAGACAGTGAGTTTATAGGAAAGCCTGTTGATTTTGTGGAAATTGACTGGCATGAAACCTACAACAAGATTTTGCGAAAAACAAGCAAAAGTGGCCGCGATGTTGCAATTCGTCTTGGAGATGATATTTTGAAAACCGGAATGAAGCCTGGTGATGTGCTTGGGGTTGATTCTGATGGTACAGTTCTGGCGGTGGAAGTGCCTGCCACTGATGTTCTTGTGGTTACGGTTGAAGAGTCTTCTGCTTTTAATTTTGCGAAAGTTGGTTACGAGATTGGTAACTGCCATGCACCGCTTTTTGCAGGGGAAGCAGACAATCAGTTTGTGACGATTTTTAATGAACCGATGGAACATCTGCTTTCTCATCTGCACCATGTAAAAGTGGAACGCAAGATGCAGAAACTGAATTTTGCAAAGCAGATTTCTACGATTGTTGGTCATGGTCATTCTCACGGTGAATATCATCATCACGAATAGTATTCAGAGTTTTCATGGATTTTAGTTTTTTTGAGCTTTTACAATTAAACGACGCTACTTTTCCTATTGGGAGCTACACTTTTTCCTGGGGGCTTGAAACTTTTGTGCAGCAGGGAATCATCCACGATTCCAAAAGTGCAGAAGCTTTCATAGGTTCTGAACTTTCTGGAAGCTTTCTGTACAGCGATCTTCTTGCCGTCCGCCTGGCTTGGGAGGCCAGTGGCGTTGGCAGTGCCGGGGAGGCGCATTGTGCCAGTGGCGTTGGCAGTGCCGGGGAGGCGCATTGTGCCAGTGGCGTTGGCAGTGCGAGTGAGGCGCATTGTGCCAGTAGCGTCGGCAGTGCGGGGGAGATGCATTGTACCAGTGGCGTTGGCAGTGCCGGGGAGGCGCATTGTGCCAGTAGCGTTGGCAATGCGGAGGAGATGCATAGTGCCAGCGGTGTTGGCAATGCGGGGGAGATGCATTGTGCCAGTGGCGTTGGCAGTGCGGGGGAGGCGCATTGTGCCAGCGGCGTTTGCAGTGCGGGGGAGGCGCATTGTGCCAGTAGCGTTGGCAGTGCGGGGGAGGCGCATTGTGCCAGTGGCGTTGGCAGTGCGAGGGAGATGTATTGTGCCAGTGGCGTTGGTAGTGCCGAGGCGGCGCATTGTGCCAGCGGCGTTTGCAATGCCGGGGCGGCGCATTGTGCCAGTAGCGTTGGCAGTGCCAGTGAGATGTATTGTGCCAGTAGCATTGGCAATGCTGGGGAGATGTATTATGCCAGTAGCGTTGGCAATGCGGAGGAGATGCATAGTGCCAGCGGCGTTTGCAATGCCGGGGAGATGCATTGTGCCAGTGGCATTGGCAGAGCCGAGGCGGCGCATTGTGCCAGTGGCGTTGGCAGTGCGGGGGAAGTGCATTGTGCCAGTGGCGTTGGCAAGGCGAATGAGGCGCATTGTACTAGCGGCGTTGGCAAGGCGAATGAGGCGCATAGCGCGAGTTGCACTGGCAACGCTCCAGAGCCGAACAACGCAAGCTTAGTTCGCACTGTTCCGTCATGGCAGAAGTTACAGGCTCTGGATGAAATTTATGGCGCAAGCCGCGGGCCGTTTGAACTTAGAGAAGGCAGCCGAAAACTTGCGACCCGCTTTGAAAAAACAACAGACGCATTTTGTGAGATTCCATTACTTGCCAACGGAACGCATGGCGAGAACAGCACTGGCAGAGCCAGTGAGATGCACGGTGCGAAAACAGCAGCTTATCAGGCGGTGTATTTTCCAGTGGCGTATGGGGCTCATTGTGCAGAGAGAGGAATTCCTTTGGAGGAATGTCTTGCGGCATTTACGTACAGCCAGGTGAGCGCAAGAGTAACAACCTGCGTAAAGCTTGTTCCTCTTAGCCAGTCGGAAGGGCAGCGGATTTTGTATTCACTGATGAAAAATTTTTCCGACATAGTAGCGAAATGTTTCACTCTAAGGGAAAATGATTTGTGCCGCAGTAGCCCAGGACTAGATTTAAGAGCAATGCAGCACGAATATTTGTATTCAAGATTGTACAGTAATTAGCGGCAGGAATAGTTAAAATGATTTTTTCCGTAAAAATGCAGATTAATCTGAAAAGTGCTAAAAAAAATCTGTATCTATAAAGAAAAAAATAAATGGATTTTTGAGAAATTATAGAAAAATACAGATTATTTTTGGAATTTCGAAAAAAATCTGTAAGGAAAATAAAATATTCGGTTGAAACAAACAGAAATATTGTTCCAGATATGAAAAAATTGCAAAATCATACAGATTTTTTTTAGGTTTTACAAAATAATCTGTAGAATTTGCAAAATAAAAGAACAGGAACAACTTAAAATCATGGGAACGTACAGATTTTTTTGAGAAAAATGCAAAATAATCTGCACATTTGCAAAAAAAATAGAGAAGCGCACGCAAAACTGGGGGGCGTTACGGGGGTGAAACCCCCGTTAGAGGGGGTAGGCCGCAACGAAGTGCGGCCGAGGGGCAGGCGCCCCCTTAAAACTCTGGGCTGGAATTACGGCGCCACTAATGGAGGAATTATGCAGTTTACAAAAATTGGTGTGGCAGGACCTGTTGGGTCTGGAAAAACAGCGCTGGTAGAGGCACTGACTCGACGGCTGGCCGGAAAATATTCGATGGGCGTAATCACCAACGATATTTACACAAAAGAAGACGCGGAATTTTTAACGGCGCATTCGGTGCTTCCACCGGAACGGATTATTGGCGTGGAAACAGGCGGGTGTCCTCATACGGCGATTCGCGAGGATGCCAGCATGAATCTTGAAGCAGTTGACGAGCTGAGGCGACGTTTTCCTGATATTGAGCTGATGTTCATTGAATCTGGCGGCGACAATCTTAGCGCAACTTTCAGTCCGGAGCTGGTTGATGCAACGATTTTTGTAATTGATGTGGCAGAAGGCGATAAAATTCCAAGAAAGGGCGGCCCTGGAATTATGAGGAGCAATCTGCTGGTCATCAATAAAATTGATCTGGCTCCTATGGTTGGCGCAAGCCTTGAAGTTATGGAGTGGGACAGCAAAAAAATGCGCGGCGAAAAGCCTTTTGTATTTACCGACATCCGCAGCGGTCAAGGAGTGGACAAGGTTATTGATTTCTTAAACCACGATGTATTTTTCACGGATTTATAAAGCCTAAATAGAAAGGTTTCGAAAAGGACTAATTTTTTAAGAGGGGAAAGCCTTCCCCCTGCATCCGCACTTCGTTGCGGATTACCCCTTCTGCGGGAGGCGGAAAATTTTATTTGCGTTTTGCCTCCCGCAACGCCCACAGGATTTTTAATGAATAATTTTAATCGCATTTCTGAATTGAAAATAAAAGCCTCTTTGAATTCTGCAGGTAAGACCGTGCTGGAAGATCAGTTTTTTACGGCACCATTTAAAATTATGAAGCCTTTTGCAAGGGACGATGGCGGAATTACCGTTTACCAGCAGAGTGCCAGTGCCGGAATTATGGCGGGCGACCAGCAGAAGCATAATTTCTTTGTAAATGATGGCGCAACACTGGAGCTTGTAAGCCAGTCCTTTGAAAAGATTTTTAAGATGGATGATGGAGCTGTTGCTGTTCGGAATATTGTGGCGCAGGTTGGTTCTGGCGCACTTTTTGTATATACGCCCCTTCCTTGTATGCCTTTTGCAGGCAGTGCATTCGAAAGTAAAACCGTTATCAGTCTTAAGGACAGCACAAGCCGCCTTGTTTATGCGGACTGCATCTGCTGCGGGCGCAAGGCTCATGGAGAAGCTTTTGACTATCGCTATTACAAAAATCTGGTGGAAATCCGCAGGGAAAGGGACTGCAAATTAATTTACAGAGACAACACAATTTTTGAAGGCAGCGATTGCGGGCTATTTCCGGAGCGCAAGGCATTTATGCAGACTCCTGTTATGTACGGCCAACATTCCCACTCTGGTACAATGCTGCTTTTTGGTTTTGGCGTAAAACCTGCGGATTTATTTGGCCCCCTGGGGCTGGAACCAAAGCTTTTGTATACTACCCAGAATCTTGAAGAAGCAGAAAAAACTGCCGTTCCGCAAGTAAGCGTAACCCAGACAGAAGGAAGCGGCATTGCAATCCGAGTTCTTGCAAATTCTGCGGAGCAGGTTCAGAAGATTTTTGAAAGTGTTTCAGGATGGCAGAAAATTCATGATGCTGGCTCTGGAAAATTCTAATCCTGATATTACAAGGTTGAATCTGGATAACTGTGGAGATAAATAGAATCTGATTTTTCTGGCCGTTCCCCCAAGTGTCTTCGCCACTTGGGGTCGCTACGTTCCGGGTTCCGCTAACGCTCATTGTTTGTTCTGGTGGTTTCGACAAGCTCAACCACCGCCACAAACAACGGCTTCGCCGCCCTGCACATCGCTTACGGGGGAAAATTTAATTTATCTAGTCAGCAACATTCAGTAAACCAGCATCTTCATTAATTTTATATTCCAAATCTTTTTTTACAACATTCTCTGTTGCTTTAATCTTACTGTCTGCATACAAAACAACATCCTTGATTACAAGTTTTTCAACGGCTTTTATGAATGTTTCCATTGTTGCGTAATCTGGTTTGTTGTTTTTTGTGGGAAGTTGCATTTTTATATCAAAACTTTGAGAACTTCTAAGTTTATTTCCGTAATCAAATTTTCCAAAAAGAGATTTTCCCATAGCTGCTGTAAAGAATAACATTTCGTCTTTTGAATAATTCTCTTTATCATTCCAATAAACACCTGTATCATCTCCAGCCCCAAAGTCAAAGTTTCGATAAAAAGTGTTTCCAAAAATATCAACAGTAATTGAATTTGAAGGGAATGAAGCCACAGGATTTGAAATATATCCGACAACTCCAGTATTTGTAGTTCCAGACATTACAAAAGGAATAGTTCCTTCTTTCTGGTCTTCTTTTTTTAATCTGCGACCTTGTTTTATATTGTTGAATATTTGCTTGAATTCAAATTCTCCCCACTGCACCGTCCTAAACGCTTCCAATGCCTTTTCTTCTTCAGAACTTAACGCATAGTCTTTTAGCCCTGTGGCTAAAAGGTATGCGTTAAGTTCGCGTATACGCTCCTCTTCGAGTTCGCGTATAAACGACTCCATAAAATCAAAGTCGATGTTTTTTATGTTGTCACACGGATTTGAAAAATC
>JAFOCI010000058.1 GCA_017381365.1 Treponema sp. | reverse complement strand
TTCTTGCATCTGTCAATTCTGAAATCTTTTATTGTCATTAGTGATTCTTTCAATGTCATTTTTTTCTCCCGAAAGAATTCTAATGCTTTTTTAGATTTTTAAATACTATACTTTGTTAAGTATTTATTTTAAAAGTATTTAAAATGCGTTTGCCCTGTATGCATTGGCAAATCTGGAAAGAAAAGCTTTTGTTCTTTCGTTCTGAGGATTATTAATGACAGCTTCAGGTTTGCCTTCTTCTATGACCAGACCGCCATCCATAAAAATAAGATAATCGCTTATATCTCTGGCAAAAGCTATTTCATGAGTTACTACGACCATTGTCATCTTTTCTGCCGCAAGATCCTTGATTACAGCAAGAATTTCTCCCGTCAATTCTGGATCAAGGGCACTAGTCGGTTCATCAAACAGCAGGACTTCCGGTTTTAATGCAAGTGCGCGGGCAATAGAAACTCGCTGCTGCTGACCGCCAGAAAGTTCGCAAGGATAGTTATTTGCCTTAGATTCAAGCCCCATGCGCTTAAGCAAAGCCATTGCAACATCTACTGCTTCTTCCTTTGATTTTTTCAGTACATGAATCTGAGCATCCGTAACATTCTGTAAAACTGAATAATGAGGAAACAGATTGAAATTCTGAAAAACCATTCCGCTTTTCAATGAAATTTCATGCAGTTCATTTTTTGGCACATAAATACCGTTTTTTACAAGTGTTTTTCCACAGATTGTTATTGTTCCGTCATTAACAGTTTCCAGCTGACTTATGCAACGAAGCATGGTTGATTTTCCAGAACCGCTTGGACCAATTACGCTTAAAACTTTTCCCTTATGAACAGAAAAACTGATATCTTTCAATACAATTGTATTGCCAAAAGACTTTTTAAGGTTTTCTACTTTAATAATTTCTTCCATAAAATCACCTGTAGTAAGAAAGTTTCTTTTCTAATTTATGAAATCCAAAAGAAACCAATGCGTTCATCACAAAATAAAATACACCGGCAATAAAAAGCGGAGTAAACGAAAAGAGCGCACTCTGACGTTCTTTTGCAACCAGCAGAAGCTCCGCAACTCCGATTACAGAAACAAGGGCTGTATCTTTTACAAGGGTGATTACTTCATTTCCCATTGCAGGAACAATCCTTTTGATTACCTGGGGAACAACGATAAGAAAAAATGTCTGTGACCTGTTGTAGCCCAGAACCTTGCAGGCTTCATACTGACCTTTCGGAATTGACTCAATTCCGCCACGATAGATTTCCGCAAAATAGCAGGCGTAGTTCAAAGAAAGAGCAACTATAGCTGCAGGGAAACGTTCCCAGCGCAGATTTACTTCGTATCCAAAAGAACGAAGCCAGTTGAAAAATATTCCAGGACCAAAATATACGACCAGAAGCTGAAGCATAAGGGGTGTGCCGCGAATTACAAGAAGAAGGAGATTTGTTGCCCCTGAAAGAGGTTTATTTTTAGACATACGTCCCATTGCAATAATCATTGCAAGTGGAATGGCAAAAAGTAATGTCAGAAAGAAAACTTCAAGGGATGTGACTGAACCGGCAAGCATTGCCTTCAGCATTTTTACATAACGTGCGCTCATGACTAAATTATAAAGGTAGAGCGAAACATACTCAAGCGGAGTTTTTGATTAATTAGCGGATGTGCCAACGAAAAATTCTGCGGTGGTTAAGCAGACAAAACCACCGCACAAAAAATTATTTACCGATTACAGTGATGTCTGAACCGAACCAGCCTATGATAGAAGAACCGTTAAAAAACAAGCCGCCAGGGTTGTTTTAGGTTCTTCCTTAAAATCGGCTCAAAACAAAGCTATGCTTTGTTGCTCAGTATTTGTTCAACAACCAAAACACTAAGCAAAAAACTATTTACCGATTACGGTTATGTCACTGCCGAACCACTTCTTAGAAATAGCTTCTACTGTGCCGTCTTTTGCCATTTCTTCAAGAGTTGACTGAACTGCATCGCGGAGCTTTATGTCGTTTTTGCGGAAAGCAATACCGTAGCCTTCTTTTGCAAGAACTTCTGTTACGATAGTCAAAGGTTTGCCACTCTGTGCAATGTCATAAGCTGCAACAATACTGTCCATTACAACGCCGTCAATACCACGAGTTTCAAGGTCGTTAAGAGCAGTGAGGTTTTCGCGGAAAGCAACAAGTTCCTTCAATGATGCCTTGAAATCTGGATTTGCTTCTACTGCATCCTGAGCACTTGAACCGCTCTGAATTCCAACTTTCTTGCCAGCTGCATCTGCAAGAGTTTTGATAGCACCATCATTGCGGACAACAAGAACCTGATCATTGTTCAAATATGCTTTTGTAAGGGCAAGAGCTTCTTCACGTTCTGGAGTAATTGTAAGTCCGTTCCAGATACAGTCAATCTTACCAGTAGAAAGCTCCATTTCCTTTGCATCCCAGTCAATTGGCTGAGCTTTAAATTCTACACCAAGGCGAGCAGCAACTTCTTTTGCAAGGTCGATGTCAAAACCAACGATTTCGTTGTCATCGTTGCGGAATCCCATTGGAGGGAACGAGTCATCAAGACCAAGAACAAAAACTCCGCGAGCTTTTAAAGCTTCAAGAGAATTGTCTGCTTTCTGCTGTTTTTTACAGCCAGTGAATGCAACTGCCATTGCAGCTGCGGCAATCAATAATGCGATTTTTTTCATTTTTGTCTCCATAATCTATGAATTTATGCTTTTATTTTTTTTGCAAACTCTTTGAGAGCAGCAATCTGTTCCTTTACTTTTTCTTCTGCTGGGCCGCCGTCAGTTTTGCGGGCATTTACACAGGCTGCAGGAGGTATGATGTCAAAAATATCCTGTTCAATAAGATCAGAGCATGTCTTAAAGTCTTCCAGAGAAAGTTCTTCAAGGCGACAGTTCTTTTCGATGGCAATACGAACTGAACGGGCACTTACGCCGTGAGCAGTGCGGAAAGGCATTCCCTTGCGAACAAGATAGTCAGCAACATCTGTGGCATTAAGGAAGCCGTCCTGACATGCATCGCTCATTGCCTTAAGATTCCATTTCGCAGAAGAAATCATGTATGTGAAAACATTAAGACAGCTGAGGACAACATCGCAGGCATCAAACAGAGGCTGCTTATCTTCCTGCATATCACGGTCATAAGCCAAAGGAAGACCTTTCATCATTGTAAGAAGTGCGAACTGGTCGCCGTAAACACGTCCTGTGCGTCCACGGATAAGTTCCGCAAAATCAGGATTCTTTTTCTGTGGCATGATAGAAGAGCCGGTTGACCATTTTTCGCTCAAATCTACAAAAGCAAATTCAGTTGTAGACCAGAGAACGATTTCTTCGCAAAAACGGCTAAGGTGCATCTGAATCAACGAAAGTGCGCTGGTAACTTCGATACAGTAATCACGGTCAGAAACGCTGTCCAGACTGTTCATTGTGATTTCGTCAAAGCCAAGCTCTTTTGCCTCGTACTTGCGGTCAAGAGGAAGCCCGGAACCTGCAAGAGCGCCGGCACCGATTGGAGAAATGCGGATTCGTTTAAGAGCGTCTTCAAGGCGGTTCCAGTCGCGGGTGAGCATCCAGCTCCATGCGCAAACATGATGAGCCAAAGTTACTGGCTGAGCGTGCTGCATGTGAGTGTAGCCTGGCATAATGTCTTTTGTATGGTTTTCTGCAATTTCGTTAAGAGCAGAAATGAGCGTAAGAATGCGGTTCTGCATATCTGGAATAAAGCGGCAAAGATAGAGCCGTTCGTCCAGAGCAATCTGGTCATTGCGGCTGCGGCCTGTGTGCACTTTTTTACCAGGTTCGCCGATTCTGTCTGTTAAAGTTGCTTCTATAAATGAGTGAATATCTTCAGCAGAGTAATCGATTTTAAGAGTGCCTTCGTTCAAATCCTTTTCGATTGAATCAAGGCCTGCAATTATTGCATCAGCTTCGTTCTGCGGAATAATTCCTGCGTGGCCAAGCATTTTTGCATGTGCACGGCTTCCGCGAATATCGTCCAAAGCCATGCGTTCATCAACATGAATTGAAGTTTCAAATTCTACAGCTGCTGCGTCCGGACCTTCCTGAAAGCGTCCATGCCACAAAGCAGCGTGATTGTCCTGTGTGTGTGTTCCGTGTTCCATAATTCAGATTATAGCAAATTTTTTAGCAAGGGGGCAACGTTTTAAATGCAATGCAACCCGCTACACCCGCTTTGTTACCAGCTCCGTAATATTTATGTATTCTTCGTCATTTGTGATTAGGACGAAGTCTTTTACAATGGCAGTTGCACAAAGCCACAGTTTATTGTCCTGCAGCGATGGATAGTCCACTTTAAGCTTTCCGTATTCCAGTGCAATCTGTTCATCTATAGTTACGATATGAAGCAGATGAACAAAATCATTTGCGATTTCTATGATGTTTTTTTCTGACTGTTCTATGCGAGCACGGTAATTAAGCTCCCCAACAGTCACACAGGAAACAAAAATATTTTCTGTGTCATCAAAAAAATGGAAAAGCTCGGATTTGCCCTTAAAAAAATCAAAAATCGTATCTGCATCTACAATAAAATTCATAACTTACCTGCTTGCCAACGCTATTTGAGAATGCCAAAATATTTTTCCGAAGATTCTCCAGACGCGGCCGCAATAATCTTATCAGAACGTTCATCCCAAGATTCGTGCATCATGCCTATGATTTCCTGCATGGAAACAGATTCTTTTATAGAAACCGGCTTGATTTTAGCAAATGGAGACACACTCTGTTTTTGCTTCTGAACGGGAATTACTCTGAATTCTGTTCCATCTGACCGTGTAACCATAGCTTCACCATCTTCTTTTGCTCTATCCAAAAATGATGAAAAATTCTGTCTGGCCTGAGAATATGTCATTACAAGCATGTGACTCCCCTTTTTTCCGCAACAGCAATCAGCCCTTTATCTAAAGACAAAACAGGCACACCTAACCGCAAAGCGTTTTCTATATAAAAAGCATCATAGGAATAATGCAGTAATTGCTTGTTTAGCAACTGTAACCTGCACAGTTATAGCAGTGCTTTCTTACCTGAAAAATAAGAAGAGTTAAAACATAAAGCCGCCCTCAGTTTGACTCACGATGGACGGCTTTATTTGTTACATCGTGGAGATAACCCCAAAAGGTCATTTCCTTTTTTTTACTATAGCCTATAAACCTTTTGCCGTCAATTTTCTATTTTCAAAATATAACCAGCTGAGGCGTAGCGGATTTTTAGATTTTTCAATTGCATTAGGCTAAATCAGTGTATTCAACAAGAAAAACCCAGTCTGTGCCACGCTCATCGTCAATCAAACGCTTTTCTACGTTGATGATTTGATGAGATTTTAAGAAGTTGTTAAACTCTGCGCCAGCACTTAGTTCAAAGAAAGGCGGTATAAAGAAGTGGCATGAATTATGTTTGTAATGCCATAATTTCTCGCTCCGCTCGCCTGTTAATTAGAAGCGGATTCGCACTTCCGCAAATGCGGAAGTGATTCAATAATTTCCTTACAGAACTAGCCGACTTTAGTCGGCGTTACAAACAACGCGGAAACCAACGTAGCTGTACTGTCTGTTAGCGTCGCGGCTGTCCCTGTGGTCCACCTTGCAGTAGTAGTTGCGGTAGTCATAGCTGCCACCACGGTCATAGCGGTTGTAGCTGCTGCTGCCCGGGTAAACATCCCAACACCACTCCCGAACATTGCCGCTCATGTCATATAAGCCGTATCCGTTTGACTTCTTCTGTGCGACAGGGTGTGTTTTACCTCCACTGTTATCACCATACCAGCCTACTTCATCAAGATTATTACTGCCAGAATACATATAATCCTGTCTGCCTCTTGCGGCATACTCCCATTCTTCTTCTGTTGGAAGTCTGAATCCATTTGCTTTTGTATTCTGAGTTACTTCTCCTCGAATTGAAACACCATCATGTGGTGTATAATTCCAGGTTACAACATCAGTTTTACCGTCAACTGCATATACAGGTGTAAAACCTAACTTTTCGCTAAGTTTATTACAGAAATAAATTGCATCATACCAGCTTACTTTTTCTACGGGATTAAGGTCTCCTTTGAAACAACTTGGATTACTGCCCATAATTGAGGTATACAATTGCTGTGTTACTTCTGTCTTAATCATTGCAAAATTCTTTCCAGGAATCTTCACAAATGTTTCCCGATATTCTTTGTATAATTTATGATTGTCTGCAACACCTTTTTTAGCTTTATTTAAATTAAACCCTTTTGCAATATACTTTTTAAGAAATTCAAATTCAGATTTGTATTTTGCAACAATTCCTTCAATTTCCCATAAATCCCATTCAGGCTTCATTGTGCGTGGTTGAATCTTGTTTAAGCTACTAGTCTGGGTTACTTTACCACTTACAGTATTAATTACACGAATCTTTGAGAAGTTGAACTTATACTGACTCGGCTTTTCATCGCCTTCTGCAATTACGTTATAGTCAATTTCAAAGTAGATAATAGGGTCACCGCGGGTAAGCAGAGAGTTGTACATATCTACATTATTTGTATATTCTTCAATTACAGCATCATCCAGTTCTGTTGCCATGTCCGGTGCTTTTTTACCGCTTAAAGCCTCATAGTTTACAATGAAATTATCTGTATAAAGCAGGATACCGTCAGAATACAGTGAAAGATAAGCGTTCCATCCGTTTTTGCTTCCTTCATATTTACCGTAACTTACTTTAAGCTCATCACCCATAGAAGAAACAGTTCTTGTTGTAGCAAGTGTTTTTTGATCTGCACGGATTTCTGCAAGCAGTGCAGCATCCTGACTTGCTGTAGCCTTTTTTACAGCTTCACAGTCTGCAAAAAACTTGTTTGTCAACTCCCCATGGCTCTTGACTACCTTGTTTTCACGGCGCTGCATTGCCTGTGCCGTCGGATTTCCGTCACTTCCAAGCTCTACAGTACTGTAACTCTTGCTACGGATTTTCTGTTCTTCTGAAGCTCTGTCACTGACAAGCTGATTGTAAAGTTCCTGACTTCTTCTTTCTACTCCCTGGCGGATTTCCACAAGGGCCTTCTTCTTGCTTTCAATTACATTGATCTGTCCAAGAACGCCCTGCTTTTCCATCTTAAGTTTGCGAACTTCTGCGGCTTTTGCTGCTGCATCCTTTGCCATCTGGTCACGCTGGGTTTTTAGGGCGATTGAACGTTCTGCTTCAAGCTTTTCATCTTCTGCGGCGCGGGCTTTCTGGGCGTTAAGCTCTTCCTGGCGTTTTCTTTCTGCATTCTGCTTTTCTACCAGAAGTGCTTTTTCGGCTTCAATTCTGTTCTTGTTCTGAATGGCATTAATGTCATTTGAAGTCATCAATTTTGAAAGCTCTGCATCGTAGGCGCTCATCTGCTTTCTGAACTGCTCTTCATTCTGTCTTGCAAGAGCAAGCTGGTCATCCAAACTGAAAGAAGCTGAACCGCTTGCAAGAAGATTTTTGTTTAAATCTGAAATCTTAATTCCAAGTTTGTTCGCAAGCGCAAGTGTAAGCTCATCTACAGCACCAGTTGAACCGTATAGATATTCTGCCTTTGAATACTCTTTGCTTGTTGTAGATGCCATCTGTTCACCAGTTTTAAGATCTGTAAAGTCAATGCTGATTGTGTAGCCTGAACCTGTTTTACGAAGTTTTGTGAAAACGGCGAATTTTGCTGTTGTGATTTTTCCAAGCTCAATGGCAGTGCTTTCATCGTGGGCTGCACTTTCGCTTTCTGCCTGAAGTTTTTTAAGCGCTGCTTCTGACTTTGAATCAACCACAGTCTTCATTCCAAGATATTCCTGAAAATTTGCCTTTAATTTATCCTGAATCTGCCCTGGAAGCCATGCTGCTTCTGAACCTGCAAGATTTATTGATTCCTGAATGATTACCTGAACAGGAAGTTTTGTTATATTTTTTCTTGCTTCTGCTTTCTGCTCTTCAAGATATCGTTCTTTGTATTGTGCTACTGTTTCGATTCCTGCAATATTTATGATTGCATAAGTCTTTGAAGCCAAATCTTTTACTGTAAAAGTTGTAACAAGCTTTTTATTTGCATAACTGACTCGTTCCACAATGTTTGTCATGTCCATGCCAGATACAAACTTACTCTTTGTTTTTGTAAAAAACGGAATTGTAACTGTTCCATCCGGGGCTACGTTCATGCCTTTAAGGCTTATTTCGCTTTCAAAAACAGCCCCTGCATCCTTGTTGGAATCAAGGGCTTTACTCAATTTCTTTGCATCCACTTTTGTCTGTGCAAAAAATGGCATAGAAATTAATAATGCTATAAATAATGTTGCAATTTTTTTCATTGCACCTTTCTCCTGCTGTAATCAATACCATTCTCTAAGCAAAAAATTACCAAGATAATAACATCAATCACCAAATACTAATATTTTATGATTCAGATTTTATATCACTTTTTTAGCAATGTCAAAAAAAGAATACCACTGTAATAGTATTCTAATAGCATGGATTTTAGGGACAGACTTAGAGACCAGATTGAATATTGCGGGTTACTTGATAAAGAAGTTGCAGATAGGGCTGGCATTTCAAAACGGGCCATTGACAGTTATGTAGGTTCGCGAGGGTGCATTCCTTCCGCAGATATAGCAGTAAAGATTGCGAAGGTTCTTGGCACTTCCGTTGAATATCTTGTTACAGGAGAAGCTCCTTCCGTTCAGATTGTTGTTCCTGAAAATTCAGCATTAAAGCACATCAATTCCTATAAATCAAAAGCTGAACGAAAGCTTATCAAAAATTTCATAAATCTTTCTGAAAAAGATAATGACACAGTCATTGCGCTGGCTGAATATCTTTATCGCAGTTCAAAAAAATCTGTCTGAAGAGGCTGGCAAAACTAAAATTTCATTTTAGAAGTTCATAATTGCAGTGTGCCACATCTGAAAGGCGGTCATGATGCAGATGCATGCCGTTTCCAAGACAATGCTTCCATTTTTTGCACTTTCTGCACTTTCCCTGTCTGGCCCAGTTTCTATCTCTCATTACCTGATAGCGATTATTCCAGATTTCAGAAAAACTGTTTGCAACCTGATGTCTTTCATCGTAAATATTTCCCTGAATAAAATCCGGACTTCTTACACTCAGACAGGCACTTATGGAACCATCACACATGACAGAACCAACATTTATACCAGCCCTGCAAAAGAAAAAGAAATCCCTCACTTTCAATTCATAATCACCTAGATAGCCTTCACAGGAATAATTAAGACGAATAAATTTCCCATCTTCCGTTCTGTATTTACGCGTTTCCGCAATAAAATCCATCAGTTCCTTATATTCATCCGGCGAAAGAGACAAATCGTTTTCACCAGCCCGACCTTCTGGAAAAATTGAAAAAATCCGCCAATTAACAACACCTCGCCGAATCAGGTCATTTCTTAATTCCTTAAGAATCTTAAGATTTTTCTTATGGACGCAGGTTATGACATCAAACAAAAAGTAATTTGGATTTGATTTCTGAAAATCAACCACAACATCTATTGCATCTGTGACCTTTTTGTAAGAAACTGGATTTTGACGAAGATATGTGTGCTGCTCTTCAAAACCATCAATACTGAAACTCATAGAACGCATACCGGCATTCAACAGCGACACGAATCGTTCCGCTGTGAAAAGCATACCGTTAGTAACAATTCCCCAGTTATAGCCACGACTAATAATTTCTCTACCAGCAACTTCAATATCCTTACGAATAAGCGGCTCACCACCAGTTATGCACACAGAAAGAGTTTTAATTTTACCATTAATCTTTATGTCATCCAGAACTTTTACAAAATCTGCAACAGGAATATCAGGAACATCAGAATCTTTTGTGCAATCGCTACCACAATGAAGACAATTCAGATTGCACTTAAGCGTACATTCCCAGAACAGATAATCAAGCTGATGTTTTTTTATTTCTCTTGCTCTGTAAAGTCTAAACAGAAAGTTTCTAAAGCTCATTTTTTTTAAGTTCAATCTCAAGGAATGATTTTTTATCTATTGAAGATATTTCTTTTTTCTGAGATTCATATAGACCATTAGGATCTGTAAATTCAAGTTCTAACGAACCATTCTGTCCAGAAACATATTCAAAATTGAATTCACCATTTTCATCAGTTACATAAGTTTTTTCAACTTTACCATCTTTAGATAACTTGAACTGAATTCCAGAAATACCTTCGCCAGCATCAAACCTGTCATTTTCATTTTTATCATCATACACAACGCCATCAATAAAATCATTCTGTACAACAGGAGAACCATACATTACAAGCGAATAAATATACTCATTTTCATCTCGTGGCATTCCATAACAGGACACAAGCATTCCGCACCCCAAAAACGAAGATATGGAAACAAAAATTTTTCTTTTAAGATGCTTAATTTTTTTCATAAAATCTCTCCATGACACCCGTTAAAATTTCATTTCCTGCAGAATTTTTTCTGCCAGCAACGGAAAAGCTTTTTTCTGGGCTTTATCTAAAGAATAGGAAGGCGTTTTTTCTTTTGCGGCTGTGCTGTAGGCGCACACAGGTTTACCATCTTTTGATTCAACCTTGATTTCCACAGACGGCATGATTACCAAAGGTTCGCTGCCAGAAACATTTGATTCCACAATCACAGAAGCCAGGTAATTGCCGCTGTTTCCAACAACAAAACCGTTTTCAGACAGAACTTTTTTAACCGCAGTAGCAATAATGTCGCCATAATCACCGCTGACAGAAACATTGACAGTAAGGTTCTTCAGTTCTAGAGCAAGCAACGAAGGAATTTCCGAAACCAGTTCCCTGTCTGATGCATATTTTTCTTCATCATTTGGACTAATCAGACGGCCATATTCCAGTTTTTCTAAAAACGCATCCCCAACTTTAACAGCTGACCTGTAAAACGAAACTTTTGCAAAAGAATCAGATTCCGACTGCGCTTTTTTGTAAAAGCCCATAAACTCATTCTTTAAACCGTCAATCTTTGGCTTAAACTGAAACCAGGCATCTGCACGATTTATAAATGCAACCGCATACCACTTTTTTTCAGGCTTATTGTAAAAAGGCACAGTGTATTCCATTCCAACAACAGAAAGCTCGCTGGTAATTTCAGTTTCAGTAAGAATCCGCTGATTTTTTGTTACATTCGTGCCGTCACTAGTCATTTCGCTGGAAGCAGAAGTGTTGACTACAACATTGGAAACAAAATATCTGGCAATCTGAGCCGCAGCGTCCGCCTTTGCAAGCTCACCAGAATTTCCAGTGCCTTTCATGGCAATAAATTCAGAAACAGGATAAACGCTTTTATAATTCTTAAACCAGTCCGGCTCTTCAACCTTCTTTGCAAAACATACAAAATTAATCAAACAAAATAAACAAACAACAGCAATCTTTTTCATAGTCATTAGTAGAATAATTTTAATTTTTGAATGTGTCAAATATTTTCACATTTTTTTAATTTCATTGCATTTTTTACCATACATTCTCTAATAAATTTGTATGGAAAATAATTATTCTTACGAACTCACAGATGCGGAAATGCAGGAAATCAGCCGCCGCGCAGAAGCGGCAATCAAGCGGGGCGACCGCTTGAACCTGCGGAGCGACGGCGTTTTCAAATCATTTTTTTCGAAGGACACAAAGGAATCAACC
Organism: Treponema sp.; assembly: GCA_017381365.1. Taxonomy (GTDB): domain Bacteria; phylum Spirochaetota; class Spirochaetia; order Treponematales; family Treponemataceae; genus Treponema_D. Next base: position 581 of record JAFOCI010000058.1, on the reverse strand, counting down.
TACCTGCGGAATCTTTTTATCTCTGCTGTAATTGGCAAAAATGTTGCAAGGTCCATTGTAAAAAATCCGGAGCTAATTCTTACTTACCAGCAGGCAAAATCTGCCCGCCTTGACGTTTACTGCCAGCTGGAGGACGGTACTTCCATTGATCTGGAGATGCAGGTCGGCCGGGAAAATGACGACCAGGTAAAACGGGCTGTCTACTACGCCTGCAAAATGCTGCCGGGCAACCTGGAAAGCGGGCAGCCTTACGGTTCAATTCCCAACGTGCATCAGATAATGATTACGAACTTTGCGCTTCACGATTTTCCGGGTTTTTACCACAACTTTACGTTTCGCGACACAGATGCGAACGAGCTTTCCGCCATGGTTAAAATCCACACCATTGAGCTTACGAAGCTGCATTTTTCCAGAGAAAACCTGGCAGACATTTCCCATCTTGAATTTTTCGCCCTTTTGCTTAAATATAATGACGAGGATGAAATAATTTCAGAACTTCTCCACATCCCCAAATTCAAGGAGGCGGTAGCCATGGTAGAAACGGTAACAGAAAGCATCAGCAAAACCAAGGACGAATGGAT
>JAFOCI010000011.1 GCA_017381365.1 Treponema sp. | reverse complement strand
CTGGCGGCATTGAGACAAGGGAACCTGCGCGGGGGGTATGGAGGGGCCCGCGGAGACTGTGCCGCAGCGGGTTACGGAGCGGAACGTTAGTGAAGCGGAGTAATGAGCGGGAGCGGAACCCCGGAACACCCCTGGCAAAGAAGATTTGCGCCCTGTTAAATAAAAAAAGGGACTGTCCCAAAAGTAATGAGTGTAGCGCTCATTGAACTCGTCGAAATGAGCGCTACACTAAATGTGGTGGTTTCGATAAACTCAACCACCGTAATGCAAACTTATTGGACAGCCTCCTGGATTTTAGCTTTCGGATTCTTCTTTTTGACCGAATTCACAAAGAGCACCTGCAATTTCTGCATGTTCAATGAGTTCAAGATTTTTGTGAATGCGCTTATACAGCCGGATTTCACCGGTGCCTGTTGAACCTGAAAGAACTTTTAAGATATTTCGCTTGCCTTCCGGCAGTTCAAAACTGCGGACAAACATTAGCGGAGCAATACAGAATACGTCGATATCGCTTACATATTTTTTATTATGAACGCTTATTGTCCAATGAAGCTTTTCCTGACTGTCGTTCTCTGGTGACTGGGTGAAATTCCAGTGTGCTTCGTAAGAACTTAAGCCTTTGTTTGCTTCAAAAGCGACTTGATTTCCTTCAAAATCTACTATTACTGAGACTCGGTCATTATAAATTCCCTGCACAGCAAAGGCTGATTCCTGAAGAGTTTTTCCAGTTATGATGCTGGTGAGATTTGAAGATGAAAGATGTAACCATGGATAAGAATTATTTTTGCCATAATTTCTATCTATGTAGCCGAAAGATTTTTTTGGTATGACATTATAAACCTTGCCATCAATTGTTATTGAACCGGCAAATACGGCTCTGACTCCGGTTGCCAGCCAGCTGTAAACTTTTGAGCTATAGCCTTTTTCAAAACTTCTGCGAATTTCATAGTGCAAATCCCAATTTATCATGCCGGAATCACACAGATATTCTGGATGTTCCTGCAAATCTTCTGGAGAAATATCCAGGTGACCAATCAAACGATCAGCAGAAAAGAAACAGGTTTCTACTGATATTTCATATATTTTGGGATTATTTCTAATATTTTTAATTGCACTGTATAAGCAGCACTGTTTTGCTCCTGCGCCATATACACCAGCCCTGACTACTACATACGAAGGTGTTTCTATATTTTCTGTTTCTAGTTTTTGTGCTGAAATTGTTCCAGCCAGAACATTCTGAAGATCTTCAGGCTGGATTTTTACTCTGTTCTTGTAACCCAATACTGGTTCTGAAGGTGAAAGAAACGGATTGAGCATGGAAAGTTCTATGAAAAATCTGCGTTCCTGACCTGTAGTATTTTCTACTCCAGTAAATACATAACGCCAGGTATTAACTCCGCTCTTTTTCTGTGCGCCGCTCAGCATATATCTGTTTATTTTTGTGCTCTTTTTTGAAATAGCCATCCGTAAAAAATCCTCTAATGGGTTAAAGTAAAAAACCCCATTTTATTGTCGGAAATAAAACAGGGTTTTTAAAGAACTTTATTTATTTTTTATTTTAGCAGTTTATCCAATTTCTTTGTAACATCTGCTGGTTCTTCAGGAAAGTGTTCATCAAGATATTCAAAACATTTTACTGCTGCTGACTGAGCATGTTCATACCAGATAGCATATAATTCTTTATCTATATCTTCTCCAGGATATGGAGCTCCCTGCACATCAGAAACAAGCTGACGAAGCATATCTATACACTGCTTTACTTTTTTGTCCATAATAATCTCTTCTAAACGACTGTTACTTTACGAAAATTATAAAGGCAATTCGATAATTACGCCAGTATTTTTTTGTGGTTTATCTCCGATGATAACCGAACGACATTTGTCTTTGCCGGCAAGAATTCGTTGCGCTGATTGCTGAAGCTGCTTCGGATTGACTTTCAATAAAAATTCGATTTTATTTTTTCGGTCTGCGTCGCTGATACAATAAAGTTTTCGGAAAAATCCTGTGTAGCCGCGGCCACCTGGTGAACGAGGCTGAACTTCGTCACCATAAGTTCCTGTTATGTTACGTACACATTCTTCTGCCTCGATTTTTGTTTCTGCAGCATCTTTAAGGCACTGAACAAAAACTTCTGTTGATTTTACAGGATTTGGATCCCGGAAGGTTGCCATGTTAAATGAACCGTTCAGATTTGAACTACCTGCATACGCTCCATAGGCTCCACCGGAGGTTCTTATGCGTTCCCAAAGAGAATTTCCAGAAAGCCAGTGGGCAAGAACCATGTCAGAGGGATTTTTTTCATCACCGAAAAATGTTCCCGGGAAGGAACTGGCTGCAAAACCGACCTGGGATTTTACTGAAAAATATTCATGCTGCGGCATTGCGTTTTCTTCACCTTTAAGCAAAATCATTTTTTCAAGTTCTTCTTCTGTGATTTTTTTTGCAGATGAAACAGGCTTTAACCTGGTTTCTGCTAAAAATGCAGGAAGCTGAGTTTCTACTTTCTTTAATGTTTCTCCATCTGCGGTTATGTGAAGGATTGCTCCTGACGCAAAAAGTTTTTCTGTAATTTTCTTGAATCTGCCGGCAAGTTCTTCTGGATTTTCTTCTGAAATTTTTAAGAGCGTAAAAAATTGAGAAATTCCGTTCCAGATTTCGTCGACTTTGCAGGAATAACTTGCAGTGCAAAGTGCCCGTTTTGCAGCATAGCGGTTTCCTTTTGGCACGATTGACGCTTTTATTGCGGAAAATGCTTCGCCTGCCAGAGTCATTATGCGCCTGTTATCTGAAAATTCGGTCTGACTAAGACACTCTGCGAAAAGTTTCATAGAATCTTCTGTTTTTTCATTGATAAAACGTACAGTGTAAATGAGCCAGTCTCTGTCTGTACATTTTATCGGCGCTAATTCCTGTCGGATTTTTTCAGCTTCTGCTGTACGAGCTGCTGTTGAAGTAAGAAGCCGGGAGTATATGCCACCTGTCTTTACGGCTGTTTCTGAAGCACAAGCGGCCCAGTCTTTTTCTCCCCACCCTACATTTGTAGCACAATATGAAAACAGCGGAAGATACTGGTAATCTTCTGGAGCAAGCACATCTACTGGAAAGCAGACTGAAAAATATGCTATTCCGTTTGTATTTTCTTCATTTTTGAACAGATACATATTGCGGCAATTTTCCGGCAGCATGAAAATCTCTGTCTTGATTTCTTCCACATCAGTTTTTAAATCGGACAGATTTAATGCTGGTATGCAGGAAACTTCTTCTGGTGTTTCATGATGATTCTGATATGCATGCAGCATTTCTGACTCTTTAGAAACCAGTTGTTTATCTGTCGTTTTTATTAAGTTTTCAAGAAGCTTTTTTTCTGCTTTGTTACGGTTTTTCAGATATGTCTTTGAAGGTTCAACAACAACAAACGAGTATTTTTCATTATTCAGGAGATATTCTGATATCAATCCTGTTACAAAATTTTCATCTTTTTCAATTTTTCTGCGGATTGTTTCAATTGCATCTCTAAAATAAAGCATTTCTGCAGGATTGCGGCCATAGTTCCAGCCTGCTAGAGCTCTGTCAAGTAGAACAAGCGCATAAGGGCCTCCTGCCCGCACAATTTCACGGTTTGAAAATTCTGCTGACATAAGGGCTGCATCAATGTCTGAGCGATCGATTCCTTTTTCTACCAGCTGGGTCAGGGTTTTCATTATAAGATTGCGAACTTTTGCAGCGTCTGTTTTTTTTACGCCGTGAAGTCCCAGCGCCATGGAAAAACTGCGTGTTTCGTTTATTACGCCTGTAATCGGTGCCAGGTCATCGCCCAAATCAGATTCTATCAATGCCTTTGACACAGGAGAACCATCGTGTCCTGTGAGAACTTCTGAAAGAAAGGCACATTCAATATAATTCTGCAAATCTTTTGTTTCGCCGCAAAGCCAGTTCAAAGTAACGGTACAGCCTGTTGCGCCTGTATCTGGGGCTTGAGCAGTAATTTCTATTGGAGCGGAAAGAGGAGCGGCTGTTTCGCACTTTACATATTCTTCCGCAGGCTCCGGATATTTTTCTTTTTTTTCTGGAACCGGCACGGTCTTTTCCAAGCGATCCAGAAAATTTTCCTGTAGAAAATCCAGCTGTTCTTCTGTGGAAATATTTCCATACAGAAAGAGCAGACAGTTATCAGGTCTGTAATATTTTTTGTGAAATGCTTTAAATGCTTCGTAAGTTAACGAAGGGATTTCCAGAGGATCCCCACCAGAATCATAAGCATAATTTGTATCCGGAAAAAGGGAACGAATCTGTTCATCATTTGCAACCGACTCAAAAGATGAATAATTGCCTTTCATTTCGTTGTAAACTACGCCTTGAATTGAATATTCGCCCTTTTCATCAATTTCAAGTCTGTGGCCTTCCTGAATAAAAGCTTCTTTTTTTAAAAGCGGAAAGAAAACTGCATCTGCATAAACGTCAAAAAGATTAAAATAATCTTTTTTATTCATGGAAGATGCTGGATAAACAGTTTTATCTGAATATGTCATTGCATTAAGAAAAGTATTAACGCTCTGATTCATCATGTTTGTAAAGGGTTCTTTTAACGGAAATTTTTCTGACCCACAGAATACGGAATGCTCCATTATATGAGCTGCCCCCGTGGAATCCTTTATAGGAGTGCGGAACGCGAATGCAAAAAGATTTTCTTCATCATCATTTAAGAGATGGAAAACTTCCAAGCCGGTTGCCCGGTGCCTTAAATATATACCTGTAGACGAACAATCTGGAATATCATGAATTGAAATTACATCAAATTTTTTGTAACTGTCTTTTATTTTATTTTTTGCCATATATATAATATAGCAGATTTTTTCATCATTTCACACAAATATATCATCGTTTCTGCCTTTTATTATGAGGGAACCAGACTCAAAGGCACGACGCAAAATGGCGAAAAACTGAGAAGTTACGCGTTCGCAATCAGATTTTCTGTAGGGCGAATTTATTGCCTGCTCTTCTCTGATTGATGCACGGCGCCCCGCAGATACGCAGCTGAGGATTTTTTCTGCAAAAGCATCTGACTTTTTTGCCAGCAGCATTGCAATTTCTGAATCTTCCATTTTTCTGAGCTGTTCCTGAATGAACCTGTCATCAGAATCTATTACATCATCTATTGTAAAAAGACGGCTTCTAAGCTCCATGCCCAGTTCAGGATCGTCTTCTGCCAGATTTGCAATGATTTCGTTTTCTGCCTCCGGCGACATTTTTTTAAGGATAGAGGCAAGTGCATTTTTTCCGTCCAGATATTCCGCTTTTTCAGTGGTCTGCTTAAGGGATTTTTCATGCATTGCGTGATCAATCCGCTTAAGGACATCTGGACTTACCGGCTCCATTTTTGCAAGTCGCTGAATTACATCCTTTTTGTCTTTCGGTTCCATTATGTTGATAACAGAAGCGGCTTTTTTTGGTTCAAGATGACTTAAAATCAGCGCCCTTATCTGAGGACTTTCATCGCTTAAAAGCAAATGAATTCGCTGGCTGTCTGCGTCATTCAGATAATCAAATGGTTTTGCGCCCTTAAACGGAGAGATTTTTTCCAGCATCTCCTTTGCTCTGTCAGCGCCATAAACTTTTTCAAGAATTTCTCTGGCAGTTTCTACGCCACCAGATTCTCTTGCCTTTGTTAAAAGCTGCTGGAATTCAGCAAAAATTTCTTCTGCTTCTGACGGGTCGACTTTTTTTATTGTTACAAGTTCTGGAATGATTTTTTCTGTCTGTTCAGGAGTAAGATGGGGCATAATTTTTGCCGCTTCATCAATTCCAATGAGGAGAAGAAATTTTGCAACCCGCCTGTAAACTGATTCTTTTCCATCCTTTTCTGGTGGAGCAACAGGAACTTTTAAAAGACCGCCAGCCTTTATGTAGTCTGGAACAGCTGATGCACTAATTTGATTTTCCGGCTGAGCTTTCGGCATTTTTTGCGGATTTTTATTATCTGCAAAACTTTGAACATTTTTCTGCAGAATTGAAGCTTTTTTAGCAGGTTCTGTTTTTTTTGCAGCTGCAGACTGGGAAGAATTTGTCTGAACAGCAAAAGGAAAACCGTTTTGAAGATTCATCGGCTTAAATGCTTTCTGTAAATCTTCCTGGGAAGTTTCTGCTTTCTGAATCTGTTCCCTGTGTACAACTGGAGGCATAAAAGCCTTTACTACAGGATTTTCATTCTTCTTTTTATCTTTATTTTCCTCTTTGCTCATGTTTACATAAGCATTTGCTCTAAGATCATTTAAGTTCATTTGAAAAATACCCCACCCTGACTGCGCTTAAAACGTGATTTTTTCTTCATCTGCAGGTCCAACAACCGCAAACCAGCGGCTTGATTCGTCTATCCAGTATTTTTTGAATACACGTTTCACATCCTGCACAGTAATTGACTTTACTTTTTCAGTAAGCATATCTGAATAAGAAACATCTCCAAACTGAAGCAAACTGCCGGCCATACGGTTTGCAATGCCATTTACAGTGACCTGGGAACTATATTTTGCGGTTATGTAAGAATTTATATACCCCTGAAGTCTGTCACTTATAGGCTCTAAAATATAATTACCTTCTGTATCTATTGCTTTTATAGTATTTCCTGCCTCAATGATGACTCGGGAATCATTCATGGCCGAAATAAAATTTTTTAAATCCGTAACTCTATACAGAAATTCAACGCCGAACGGCGCTACAGAACTTACAACTCCAGACATAGGAGTATAGCATATTCCATTTTTTTCCCGCACAACATTGGACATTATGTCGCTGAAAATTTCAGATGTAATCTTTGCAGCTGCGTAATCATCTTCCTTTATGGAAGGAGAAGCAAAAGCCCTTAATACAAAAGCTGCACCAGATGCATCTTCATGCACAAGAACAACAGGATCTCCTGCAATTTTTACCGGTAAAATGTTTGTTTCCGGAAAATCAACTGAACCTGAAGGTATATTACCAAAAGACTTATTTAACAGAACAAGCAATTTTTCTGTATCAACATTGCCGCTGCATACTATACTGAATCTTTTTGAATCAAGCATTGAATAATAATAAGTTTTTACAGCATCCAAAGTAAGATTAGGAATAGATTCTGGTGTTGGAGAAACTTTTGCTGCATATGGATGATTTTCATATACCATAAGATTCAGATAATAAAACAATATTGATTCCGGATCATTCATTTGAGCCTGAATATTCTGCCTGTTCTGTTGCATGAGAAGTTCAAATTCTCGTGGAGCAAATAAAGGATTAAAAAAGCCATCCGCGAAAACTTCAAAAGTTTCATCAAAATACTTGTTTATACATGACATTCCGTAAATAGAACCTTCGTTTATGGAACTTGAATAAACGCCGCTGTGTGTCCGATATGAAAAAGATTTTATATCTTCATAACTGTAATTTTGCGAACCTTTGGTGAGCATTTCAAAAACCAGTTCTTCCAATCCGCTTAAAGAAGGATTTATGCATGTAACACCCCCTTTGACAACTGCATAAATGGCAGTCATCTGACTATTGGCGTCTGATTTTACATATACAGGAATGTCGTTTTTTAATTTATATATCTGTATATCCTTATTGACTGCAGAAAATGCAAAAACATTAAGTAAGCAGAATATGGCAACAAATAAACCATTTTTTTTCATTTTTCCTCCAACGATATTCCTAGTACATTAATTTAAAGCCTGCATTTTCAAACTGAAGCTTAGTCTTTTCATATATTTTAGGATTTACCAGCACTGTAATTATAGGATTTTTTTCAAAGAGATATTTATTGACACAATTTATTAAGTCGTCATTTGTTACTTTTTTCATATTTTCGATGTATGAATAGTAATAGTTTTCATCTGCACAAAGCCAGAAATATTCAAGGGAAGAAATTAATCCTTTTGCAGTCTGAGAATCTATAATCTGCCGGTCTTCCAGTCGTTCTGCGATAAGAGCCATGGTTGTATCATTAATTTCCTGTGCAATTTTTCCAGCTGCAACAGGAATCTGCTCTGCAAAATAAGCAGCCCGTTCCGCAATATCCTGCCCGGGATTTACTAAATCAGCGTAAAAATTAAATGTTCCCGTAGTTTTCATTGTAGAATATCCGCCACCTGCATAAGATGTATCCGGAATTCCTATTAATGGATTCTGAAACATTGACTGTTTGAAATATCCCTGTGGATCGGAAAAACATTCAGAAAGAATGTCTGCTGCATAAGTATCATTTATGTCACTGACCGCATCTGGACCACGGAAAACTACAGAAACAGAAGCCAGTTCTTCTGAAATTTTGTCATAAGGCTGAACCCTAAGCTCAGGTTTTGAAAATGGAGTTTTTGAATGCTGAACAATACCGTGGGCAAAAGGATCTTTTCCCTTTTTCCAGGAACCGAATATTTTTTTTACCATTGAATAAACTTCATCAGGATTTACGTCGCCGGCTACAAAAAGTGCGGAATTGTTTGGGATATAATATTTTTTAAGCATATCCTTAAGCTGTTTTATCGTGGCATTATTTATATATTCTTCCGTTCCCCCGGAATCTGTTGTGTAAGTTTTTTCTGGAAACATCAGATTCATACGTTTTCTGTAAATCTTAAAATCTGACTCACCGTTCTTTCCGTTGATTTCTGCAATGACAACTTTCTTTTCGTTTTCAAATTCCGTTTTGTCTAATTTTGGAAATCTGATTGCGGCATTCCAATATTCAAGACCTTTTTCTGTAAGATGGGATGGCACTGTAAAATAATATTTCACGTAATCAATGAAAGTCTGGCCATTTCTGTCTGAAACCCCCATGTCACTTGTGGCTCTATCCATTTCTGCCGCACTTTTATAAAGAGAGTTTCCCTTGAACATCATGTGCTCATAAAGATGAAAAACGCCTACATTTTCAGGATTCTGGGTAAAAGCCCCGCAACGAACTGCAACTTCTATATAAGTAAGTGGAACAGCATGATTTTCTGCAACAAAAAGTGTAAGGCCGTTATTAAGTTTATACGAATAAAGAGATTTTATTGGAGTTTTTTCTGCAAAAACAACAAATACTGCAAAAATAAATGAAACGAAAACAAAAAATATTTTTTTCATGGAATAATTCTATCATGAAATTTCAGGGTTTTCCACAGATGCAAGAAGTCTTTGTGCATCTGTGGATACAGTTTTACCTATGCTTTAAATCCTTCAACACCCTTCAGGTCAAGTGTTGCAAAAAGGTCTTCGATAGTTTCGCGGCGGCGGATTTCCACAACAGAACCGTCTTCACGCAAAAGGTATTCTCCAGCGCGGAGCTTACCGTTGTAATTGTAACCCATAGCGCGTCCGTGAGCACCAGCATCGTGGATGATAACCAGGTCACCCATGTCGATTTTTGGTAGTTCACGCTGAACGGCAAACTTATCGCAGTTTTCACAAAGAGAACCAACAACGTCGTAAACGTGATCCTTTGGAGCGTTTTCCTTGCCGCTTACAGTGATTTCATGGTAAGAACCATACATACCAGGGCGCATAAGATCAGCCATACAGCTGTCCAAAGCTATATATTCACGGTAAATGTGCTTTTCGTGAATTGCAGTAGAAACAAGCCATCCGTAAGGACCAGTGATTGGCCGGCCGCATTCAAAGTAAATAGCCAATGGATCAAGGCCGGCAGGAACTACGATTTCGTCATACATTCTGCGGATTTTCCGGGCAACTTCTTTATAGTCAACTTTCTTCTGATCTGGCTTATAAGGAATACCGATACCGCCACCAAGATCAGCAAATTCAATGCGAACACCAGTTTTTTCCTTTACTTCAACAGCAAGTTCAAAAACCAGCTTTGCAGTATCAGCAAAAAAGTCAGTATTCAATTCGTTGGAAGCAACCATTGTGTGCATACCAAAATGCTTAACACCTTCCTTTTTACAGATCTCGTAAGCTTCAATCATCTGTTGGCGGGTAAGACCATATTTGGCTTCTTCTGGAGCACCGATGATAGAGTTACAGCCATGCTTAGCCTTGCCAGGGTTGTAGCGGAAACAGATAGTTTCTGGAAGCTTGCCGCCAAGAGCTTTCTTCAAATATTCAATGTGAGTAATGTCATCAAGGTTGATGATGTTTCCCTGCTTGTAAGCATACTGATATTCGCTGGCAGGAGTTTCGTTGGAAGTAAAAATTACCTTGTCTGTTTTGATTCCTGCCAATTCAGAAAGCATAAGTTCAGGAAGACTTGAACAGTCAGCACCTGCGCCTTCGCTTGCAAGAACCTTCATTATGTACGGATTTGGACAAGCCTTTACCGCAAAATGTTCACGGAAAATCGGAAAAATACTGAAAGCTTCTGTAAATTCCTTCATGTTCTGGCGAATAGCCTTTTCGTCATATAAATAAAATGGAGTTGGAACCTTTTTTACCAAGTCCTTCAATTCTGAATCGTTAAGTGGAAATGTTTTAGCCATGAAAATACCTCGTTTCTAAAAGTATATCACAACAAGGAGGGGAAAGTCTTCCCCTGCCTTCAGCCAGAGTGGTTCCGCCCTGCTCCACCACTCCGTCTTCCGCCACCCCTTCTACGGGGACACCCCGTAACGCCCCGTTTCTGAAAAAAACTATTTTCTTATGAAAGATTCAGATTTCTGCCCGGAGGCCTTGCTCATGTATGTTGCCTTTATATCCTTGGAAGGGGCTGTCCAATAAGTTTGCATTACGGTGGTTGAG
>JAFOCI010000057.1 GCA_017381365.1 Treponema sp. | reverse complement strand
GAAGAAGGAATGCAAATTCGTCCTGATATTACTGTTATTATGTGTGCGCCAAAAGGTCCAGGAACTGAAGTTTACCACGAATTTGAACGTGGATTTGGTGTTCCAGATTTGATTGCTGTTCATCCAGAAAATGACCCAGAAGGAAAAGGTTGGGCTTATGCTAAAGCTTTGGCTGTTGGTATGGGCGGTTCTAAAGCTGGTGTTTTGGAATCTTCTTTTGTTGCAGAAGTAAAATCTGACCTTATGGGCGAACAAACAATTCTTTGTGGTATGCTCCAAGCTGGTACAATTGTTTGTTACGACAAAATGATTGAAGAAGGAATTAGTCCTGAATATGCTACAAAATTCTTGATGCACGGTTGGAACGTTATTTGTGAAGCTCTTAAATGGGGTGGAATTACAAATATGATGGACCGTCTTTCTAATCCAGCAAAAATTAAAGCAAACGAACTTTCTAAAAAAATTAAAGCTTTGCTTGCTCCTCTTTACCAAAAACACATGGACGACATCATCAGTGGTGAATTCTCTAAAACTATGATGATTGACTGGGCAAACAAAGATGTAAACTTGCTTACTTGGCGTGAAAACACTGGTAAACTTGATTTTGAAAAGAATGCTGAAGCTAGCGACGAAATTTCTGAACAAGAATTCTTTGATAAAGGTATTTTGATGGTTGCTATGGTAAAAGCTGGTTGTGAACTTGCTTTTGAAACTATGGTTGACGCTGGTATTAAAGAAGAAAGTGCTTATTATGAATCTTTGCACGAAGTTCCTTTAATTGCAAACCTTATTGATCGCAAACGCTTGTACGAAATGAACCGCGTTATTTCTGACACAGCTGAATACGGATGTTATTTATTTGCAAACGTAGCTGCTCCAATGATGGCAAAAGATTTAATGCCTTCTTTACACACAGACGTAATTGGAAAAGGTTTAGATTGCAAAGATTGCGCAGTAAGTAACGGTGAACTTGTAGCTGTAAATGCTGAAATCCGCAATCACCCAATTGAAGTTGTTGGTAGAAAATTGCGTGCTTACATGACAGCTATGAAACCTGTTTTGTAGGCAACTAGTTGCCGTAAACGCAGAAATTCGAAATCTGCCTACAATCGAAAATCCGTTAAAAAAAGTTGTACGACAGTGCAACTTTTTAGGATTATCGAAAAAACGGCTCGGCGCGAGCCTTGCGAGCGACGTCCAATTGAAGTAGTTGGTAGAAAATTACGCGCTTACATGACAGCAATGAAACCAGTTTTGTAATATAAGACGGGACAAAGTGGCAATCCACAGAAGTCTTGTACATAACTGGATTGCTTCACCTACGGTTCGCAATGACATATTATATCACAGGGGCTGTCCCAAAAGTATGGGACAGCCCTTATTATTTTTAAATTTACAAGTGAATTCAAATCTGCTAAAATTTAGATATGAGCAGAGGCGTAAGCGATAAAATCACATACAAACCATATAACCAGGGCGAACAGTGGCTCCTGCCACCAAGTCTGGATGAGCTGGTTCCACAGAATCATTTTGTAAGAATTGTCAGTAAAACAGTAGATGAACTCGAGATTGAAGAAATATTTGCACGAAACACAAAAGGTGGCGGAGCAAGCAGATACAATCCGATCATGCTGCTTAAAGTATTGATTTACAGCTACATGACAGGAACCTATTCTTCAAGACAGATTGCAAAGCAGTGTCGCGAGAATGTAAACGTGATGTGGCTAACAGGATTCCAGAAACCGGACTTCAGAACGATTAACACATTCCGCAGTGAAAAGCTGAAAGACTCTATCGAAGAAATATTTGTATCAACAGTAAAACTTCTGAACAAAAAAGGCTATGTAAGTCTTGAAAAATATTTTGTAGATGGGACTAAAATCGAAAGCGCCGCAAACAAATACACATTCGTCTGGAAAAAAGCCGTAGAGAAAAACGAGAAGAAACTGGACGAAAAGCTGAAGGTCTTTCTCAAAGACGTAGAAGAAATTACACGAAAGGAAAATCAGGTTTACGGTGACAAAGATTTTGCAGAGACTGGAGATGACACTCCTGTAACAAGTGAAGAAATAAAAGCCGTTGCCGAGCAGATCAATAGAAAACTTGCCGAAATAAATGACCTTGATGACGAAGATTCAAAAGACGTAAAAAAAAACTGAAGAAGGCAAAACGCCAGATTGAAAAAGATTATCTTCCGAGAAAAGAGAAATACGAGAAGGCTAACGCCACTTTTAATAACAGGAACAGCTATTCAAAGACAGATGAAGACGCAACTTTCATGAGAATGAAGGAAGATCACATGCTCAATGGTCAGCTCAAACCGGGTTATAATATTCAGGTTGGAACTGAAAACAATTTTGTAATCGGATATGACGTGTTCCCAAATCCTACGGACACAAGGACATTTATTCCTCATCTTGAAAATGTTCAGAAACGGCTTGGATGTAAGTTTAAGTTTGCAATTGCGGATGCAGGTTATGGAAGCGAAGAGAATTATGATTATCTGGAAAAAAATGAAATCACAGGAATCGTAAAGTACACAACTTATGAGAAAGAAATAAAAAGAAGTTTCAGGAAAAAGACATTCAACACTGAAAACTGGAAATACGATGCTGAACAAAAAGAATATACCTGCCCCTGCGGAAATCCAGTTCCTTACAGAAAGACAGTGACTAAGAAAAATAAATCCGGATATTTACAGACTTACGAAGTTTACCAGTGTGAAAACTGCGAAGGCTGTCCTTTCAGAGAGTTATGTACAAAATCTGAATATGGAAGAGTGATTCAAAGAAACGGGCACTGGCTTGAACAGAAAGCAAAAGTAAAAGAACTTCTTTCTAGTGAAGAATATAAAACTCTTATGAAAAAGCGTTCCACTGAATGTGAAACTGTCTTTGGTCAGACAAAAGGCAATTTAGGCTTCAGACGATTTCATCTTCGAGGAAAAGAAAAAGTAGGAACTGAATGGGGATTACTGATGCTGGGATATGATTTCAAGCAGCTGATTCGATTAATGAACGCCTAAGAAAAAAAACAATAAACGAAAATTTACAAAATTCATTTAAACATAAAAAAGGCTGCCCTTTATTGAAAATATTTCAACTTTAAGGACAGCCCCTTTTTTTTACTATGCAACTTCTGTGACGGAGTTAATTAAATTAAACAGTTGTTTAAATCCTGTAGCAGTAATTGCTTTGTCTGCTTCG
>JAFOCI010000010.1 GCA_017381365.1 Treponema sp. | reverse complement strand
TTTGCGGTTTGATATGTTGTGCCATTTGTCAACATAAAAAACTCCTTTTGAGAAAAAAATATAAAAAAACGGAAGGAAAGCGATAGATCGGCACATGGCCATTCTGATATACGTGGATTCGCCTGAAAATCAGGTTTACCGACAGGTCAATGGTCCGCCTGGAATTCTTTTTCTCTAACTGCGAGCATAGGAAGTTAAAAAGTTTCCCGCTCATAAACCGCTCAAAGATAATTCCTTAAATGCTCACAAATCCCTTCCGTTATGATACAAGTTAATTTTTCGCCAGAATATCTTTAGCGAAAGTTTCACCCCGCAGGTGATTTGATTTCATTACGCACTAAACTCCTCGACCGTTTTTTGAATGTCGGAAAACTCCCCCTCATCAATTTTGTTCAAGTCAGTTTTCCTGTTGTCAACCAAATTCATCATTCCCCAGACAAAACATGCAAGCTCCCTTGCACCCGCCGTCGTTACTAGATTGTAGGGGAGTCCTTTTTGGGAAAGATAAAGCATTCTTTTTCTGAGCCTAAGCGTGCACTTGTCCGCGTAAGAAACGATGGCGGCGGACGCATTTTTCTGCCGCTCTTTTACCCTGACTGATTTTGCCGTGACAACAGAATGCATTCTAAGGCTTCCCGCACACTCAACAAGAAGACTTCTGACTCTTGAATTCCCAGCTTTCGTAATCGCCGTGTGCCGTACCCTGTTTCCGCTTGAATCCTCGCCGGGACAAAGTCCTATAAAGCTTACGAAAGACTTCGCCTTTGAAAAACGGGAAAAATCCCCGATTTCCGCGACAATCGAAATAGCGGAGACATAACTGATTCCAGAGATGCACACCAGAGCATCAATTTTTTCCCTCACTTCATCATCCTTGCAGAGTTCCAGAATCTTCGCCTCAATTCTCTGAACTTTGTCCATTAGCGTTATCACTTCGGCGTGATATTCCTCAAATGATTCCTGAAGCCACTTGTCAGCGAAGTTCACCGTCCTGAGCCAAGCCATGTGAGCCTGCGTCCAGTAATGGCCGCTCTGAGGATAAGGCAAGCCCATTCGTAGCAGGAAAGAAAGGAGGTTCTGCTTTGCTTTTTTGAGCATGGTGATTTTTGCCGTCCTGACCCGTGTATATTCCTTTATCGCCTCAAGTTTTTCAGAAGGAAGGCAGACAGGGCTGTAGGTTTTGAAGGCGAGAGTCTTTGCAAGAAGGCGGGCGTCCATCCTGTCTGTCTTGACTTTCTGACCAGGTGCCTTTGCTATTGTCGATGGGGCGATAATGACGCAGGCGAAGCCTTCTTTTTGAAGTTTTCTGCAAAGTCCGTATCCTGTGGGACCTGCCTCGTATCCAATAAGAAAAACTGCATCTTTCCCGACTGATTTTTGAAGGTTCTTCAGGTAGTGAAGCGTGTTTTCAAATTTGGAAGAGCTTTTGTGCTCCGCGAATAATTTGTCTTCACGGCTGTCATAAGCGCAGAAAGAATTTGTGTCCTTGTGCACGTCAATTCCGACATAGATTACTTTTGTGTTCTCTGTTACATTATTCATTGTAGTGCTCCTTTTTGCATGAGGCAGGTCATGCTTGTTGTTTTCTATTCCAAGTTTACGACCGAACCCTCGATTCTGCAAACCTGGTGGCACTACATATTGTCTAAAATATTGTTAGGTTGATGGCGCACTGCGCCACTTTAGGAGAAAACAAAATCTCCAACATTTTTCTCTAAAAATTTTGACAACAATCGATTTGACTTTTTACGCTGTTCCGTAATGTAATGAGGAACAGCAGTTAATAATAAGTTTGCAACGCAAACTTTAGGTAAGATAAAGCCGCGCTATTTTAGCGGTTTTATCTTACACTCCTTTTTTATGAGAAAGATAGAATGCAACGGCAGTCCCCATTAATGCATGGGAAAATTCCGGACGATGAATGCATTCCAAAAGCTGTTCCTCTGGAAGTTCCAGAAGATTTATGAATTCATCATGATCAAGATGCTGTTCACCTGTCTGAATAAGCTGCTCTGCCAGAAATACATGAATATGATTTGAAAAAAGCGCAGGATTTGGATTACAGGAGCCAAGTTTTGTAAACTTTAACGCCTTGCATCCAGTTTCTTCCAGAAGTTCACGGGCTGCGGCCTGCTCTGGAGTTTCACCGTTATCTATAACGCCGCCTGGAAATTCTATGCTAAGCGAATTTTCTCCGTGCCGCCATTGCTTTACCATTAATAATTTGCCGTTTTGGCGAGGAATTACGATTACCCAGTCATTAGAATTTATTACATAAAATTTTCCAGTCTGCCCGTTAAAAGCTTGCTGCGTCTTTTCTGTGACTGTGTAGATGAATGTTTTTAGAAGTTCTTTAACAGACAGCGTTGTCCATTTTAGATTTTCGTCGGAGGAAGAAAAAAATGATTTCATTTCAAAACTCCTGAAATGAGGTAAGGGACCAGGCCCGGCTATGGAGCTGTGGGCGAAGCCCAGGACTGGGTGCCGCATTGCGGCACCCAGGACCAAGCGTTAGCGGGCAGCGGAACAGCCGTTGCAAATAGATTTGGCCCCAAAATATATTTATTCGTCAATATCAACTTTTTTAATGTGAGCGCCCAGCGACTTTAGCCGCTCTACAAGTTTTTCATAGCCTCGTTCAATCTGATAAACATTGCTGATACGGCTTTCGCCATGAGCAACCATTGCTGCAATAACCATTGCCATTCCGGCACGAACATCCGGCGAAACAAGGCGGTCACCGTGAAGAACTGAAGGACCGCAGACTACGGCTCTATGGGGGTCGCAAAGTGTTATCTGAGCGCCCATGTTTATAAGCTTATCAACGAAGAACATTCGGCTTTCGAACATTTTTTCAAAAATCAGAACTGTGCCTTCCACCTGAGTTGCAACGACAGTCATGATTGATGTCAAATCCGGCGGAAATCCTGGCCACGGTGCGTCGTCAATTTTTGGAATTTTTGTACCTACATCGGCATTGGTTTTCATTTCCTGAACGGATGAAACTGTGATTGTTTCGCCTTCCTGGAGCCAGCTGATTCCGAGCTTTGCAAAGCCGACTTTTAGAGGACGCATATCAAGATTTTTGATTCCTTTAATAGTTATGCTTCCGTGTGTTGCTGCAGCTAGTCCAATATATGAACCAATTTCCATAAAATCAGGGCCGATTTCAAAATCACATCCGTGGAGTTTTTCTACGCCGCTGATATAAAGAATGTTTGAACCGATTCCTGTAATTTTTGCGCCCATTGCATTGAGCATGTTGCACAAATCCTGAATATGAGGCTCACTGGCTGCGTTGGTTATTGTTGTTTCGCCTTCTGCAAGTACAGCGGCCATAAGTGCGTTTTCTGTGGCTGTTACAGAACATTCATCAAGGAAGATGTCTGTGCCCCGCAATTTGTTTGCTGTGAATACAAAATGACCATTTACTTTTACCTGTGCGCCTAGCTGAGTAAGGGCAAGAAAATGTGTATCAAGGCGACGACGGCCAATTACATCTCCGCCTGGAGGAAGCATTTCTGCTTTTCCAAGACGGGCAACCATTGGTCCTGCAAAAAGAATGGAAGCTCTGATTTTTTTTGAAAGTTCTGCAGGAATGCAGCTGGATTCTATATTTTTTGCTTCTATCTGCCAGCAATGTTCCCCAAGATTTGTTGCCTTTGCACCAAATGACTGCAAAATATTCAGCATTACGGCACAATCTTCTATTTCTGGCACATTTCTAAGTATTACTTTTTCTTCTGTAAGCAGAGCGGCTGCAATACATGGCAATGCGGCGTTTTTATTGCCGCTTGCTGTTATTGTTCCTTTAATCGGAAATCCGCCTTCAATTAAATATTCGTGCATATTTTCCCCTGTATGCAAATTATTCTATTTTACGATTCTAAAAGAATGACAATGAACGATTTTTCTTTTGCAAGTTCAATAATAAAATTGAATGCTGGAGTGAGAAGGCCGACTTCGGGAGCATTTTGAGCGAGCGAGGTGAGCAAAGCGAACCGAGTCGAATACCTTGTACGCTCAACCATGCGACCGCAAGGCGGATTCGAACGGCGGCATTCAATTTTATGCTGAATTAATTAAAAATCAGTCAATTCATTATCATTTATTTTTCGGCGATTTTTTTTGCAAGGTTTATTAAAACATTGCAACATTTGCTCATTTGCTGCAGACTGCACCATTCGTAGCGGCCGTGATAATTATGTCCGCCAGTAAAAATATTTGGTGTAGGAATGCCCATTTCTGTAAGACGAGAACCGTCCGTACCTCCACGAATTGGAACAAATATTGGCTCAATGCCGCTTGCTTTGTATGCTGCAACAAGGTTTTCCACAACGGCAGGGTGTTTATCCATTACAGATTTCATGTTTCTGTACTGTTCTTTGAAGGAATATGATGTTTTGCCTCCAAAAGAAAGAGCCGCAGCTTCTGCCAGAGCTTTTACTGTGGCTATGCGTTCCTGCATTCCTGTTTCTGTAAAATCTCTAAGCAGCAGACTTACTTCTGAATTTTCGATGGAACCTTTTATTTCCATCACTGCAAAAAAACCTTCTTTGCCCCAGGTTGTTTCTGGACGCTGATTTGATGGCAGAGATTCTACAAATCGGCTTGCCATGCTGATTGCATTTATCATTCCGCCTTTACGGGCATCTCCTGTATGGCAGGATTTTCCTGTGAATTTTATTGATGCTCCGTAAGCGTTAAAACATTCTGTTTCCAGTTCACCGATATGTCCGCCATCTACTGTATATGCTGATTTTGATTCCATTAATTTTAATGGAACTTTATCCATGCCATGCCCAGTTTCTTCGTCTGGCGAAAAAATAATTTCGATTTTTCCATGCTTTATTTCTGGATTTTCTACAAGATACTGAATGCAGGTCATTATGGCGGCAACCCCGGCCTTATCGTCTGCTCCTAGCAAAGTTGTTCCGTCAGTTGTTATGATTGTTTCGCGATTTTTTGCAGCCTGTGCAAGAGCTTCGTCATATTCTGGATTGTGCTGAACTCCACATTGCAAATCTATAACTGTTCCATCGTATTCAGGATGAATCATTGGATTTACGTTTTTGCCTGTAACTTCTTCAACTGTATCTATGTGCGCCAGAAAACAAACTGCCGGAATATTTTCAAAACCTTTTGATGCAGGAAGGAAAGCATAAGTGTAACAATGCTCTGTAGTCTGCACTGCCTGAAGCCCCATTACAGTAAGTTCTGCTGCCAGTTGTTTTGCAAGATCAAACTCCCGTTCTTCACTTGGCATAACACCTGCTTCTGCTTTTTCACTGTTGGATTCAGACCAAATTTTTACGTATTTTATAAATCTTTCTAAAAGTGAATTCTGAATTTCCGAATTGTCTGTTACATAGTTCATATTTATAGAATACGATATTTTTGAAATAGCGTAAATGGAAACAAAAAGTGATTTCTTTGAGATGCCTGTTATTCCATCCAGCCCATACAGGCGCTGATTATACTGGCGCTTACTGTTGCAGCTGTTTCTGTACGCATAACTCTTGGACCCATTCCAACTCTTAAATAGCCGGCGGATTCCAGCATTTCCCGCTCCTTTTGTGTCCAGCCGCGCTCACTACCTATTGCGGCAACAACAAGAGCGGGCTTTTCATACTGTTCCTGTAAGACAGAAAAGAGCGAACCTTTCGGATTGATATTATCCAGGCATAATTTTAAGTTTTTTGCATTGTTACACAGTTCTTTTTCCGAAATCACTGATTCCAGGCACTCTTTTAATGTTTTGTGCAGAAATAAATCCGGCACATGGGTGCTGGCTGCCTGCACAGTACCGTCTAAAAGCATCTGATAAGCTGTTCCATGCTCCACAAGATTTGACTGCATGTATGATTTTTCACCAAGCTCTGTTCCTGTAAGATGCACTTCCTGAACACCGAGGGCTGCAATATCCCGTAAAAGACGTTTTAATTGAATGGGACGAGGGAATCCGATAATCATTTTTAACGGATAAAGATTTTTTCCTTCTGAATCAGGCGCAAAATCAAAAGTTATTTCACCATTTTCGATTTTTTTTATTGTTGCAGTTCCTGCCATTCCATTTATTACACCGGCAGAAAAAGTGTCGCCTTCCTTTTTGTGAAGGATTTTGATTATATGTTCACCTCTTTCATCTTTGATGCTTAAAGGTCGGTTTAATTCTTCTTGTTTAAAAAGACAAATATTCATTCTTTGATTTTATCAGATTTTGCAGACTTTATGTAGCTGAAAACAAGCAGTACAAGTGCAGGCATATAAAAAAGCCATACAAGATAATCTGCAATATCATGAACAGTTTTGAATTCTTTAAAAACAAGTTGAACAGCGATTGAATAATCACAGCAAAAAAAACAGGTCATTCCAAGTGCAAACAGAAAATTTTTTAGAATTTTATTTTTATTGTAAACAATCCAGCCTGTTACCATATTTGCAGCCAGCAGGGAAAGATTTATTATAGCAATTTCATTTGCTGTAGTTATAAGTTTAAATCTCCATACAACAGCATTTATTACAATAAAAAAAGCAGAAAAAATTAATGCATATTTTTTTGAAAGTCCAATATAGACTGCAATTAATAATTCAAGAATTGTAAATGCAATGTATCCGCACAAAAAACTATAAGGCCAGTTCGATACAGATGGAATAAGCACCAGAAATAAATCACCAAAAAAAGTCATTCCTATGGCAAGGGCAAGTATATTAGCTTTTTGTTCTGCATTTTTTCTGGTCTGCAAATAAAACATCAGCAAAAAAATAAGATTTACAAGAATAAATGCATATTTAATTAGTCCAACAGTTCTGTCACTTAAAAATAATTCAATGATTTTGATAAAAATAAAGAAAACAGATTGAATACACAGGTAAATAACTTGTTTTTTGCTTTCCAAAACAGCACCCTCTCTATATATAGAATACATTTTGCATCAAAAAATGTAAATGCAACTTACCATCGAAATAATTCATTTTATTATGAAAATCCTTCATTTGCAAAAAAATATTTTTGAAGTTATACATCTATTCAAATTAAATAAAAAAAACGCTAAAATATAATTATGAAAGTTATCGTTGTTGGAAATGGTGGTCGTGAGCACACAATTGCGTGGAAAATTGCGCAGAGTGCTAAAGTTGAAACTGTTTTTTGTGTTCCTGGTAATGGTGGAACAGCAAATGAATCTAAATGTGTAAATATTGACGTAAAAAGTCTTGATTACCTGAAAGCTGGTGAAAATCCTTATGTTGCAGTTGCAAAACATGAAGGTTGCGAACTTGCTGTAATCGGACCAGAAGATCCTTTGGCAGAAGGTCTTGCTGATGAATTCTGGAATGCTGGAATTCCTTGTGTTGGTCCTAAGAAAGCTGGAGCTCAGCTAGAAGCTTCTAAAGATCTTTCAAAAGAATTCATGGAAAAATACAATGTTGCCTGCGCAAAGAGCAAAACTTTTACTAATCAGGAAGCCGCAGAAGAATATGTTCGCCAGCATGGAGCTCCAATTGTAATCAAAGCTGACGGTCTTGCAGCAGGTAAAGGTGTTGTTGTTGCCGCAACCGTAGAAGATGCACTTGCTGCTGTTGCTGAACTTATGGATTCAAACGGCCGTGTTGGTGCCGCAGGTTCTAAACTCGTAATAGAAGATTATCTGCAGGGTGTTGAAATTTCAGTTCTTGCAGCTGTAAATGTTGATCCTGCACATCCAGAAAATGCATGTATAATTCCTTTCCTTCCTAGCCGTGACCATAAACGTCTTATGGACGGTGCAAAAGGTCCAAACACAGGTGGAATGGGTACAGTTTGTCCTTTGGATGATGTTACACCAGAAATGATGGCTCAGTTCCAGAAAGATTGTCTTGAACCAACATTGAAAGGTCTTGTTGGAGAAGGCTTTGATTACCGCGGATTTATTTTCTTTGGTGTAATGCTTACAAAAGAAGGACCAAAGCTTCTGGAATATAACGTTCGTCTTGGTGACCCAGAAACTCAGTCTGTTCTTCCTTTGATGGATTTTGACTTTGTAGAAATGTGTATGGCTATCTGCGACGGTTCATTGAAGAATTTTAAATTTTCATGGAAAAAAGGTTATCAGGTAAGCCCTGTTGTTGTAAGCGGTGGTTATCCTGGAAGTTATCCAAAAGGAAAGAAAATTACTTTGGATAACGCAAAAATCGCTGCAGGTGGCGCAAAAATCTTTGTTGCAGGAGCAATTCTTGACCGCCGCTCAGAAGACAATTCTATGGTAACAAGCGGAGGTCGCGTTCTCTGCTGTTCTTCATTCGGTACAACTTTTGAAGAAGCCTGGAAAAACGCTTATACAGCAATTGAAGGCGTTTCGTTTGAAGGTGCATTCTACCGTAAAGATATTGGTTTGCCAGGCGCAGCAGTTTCCGGTGAACTGTAATTTTTAGCCTCAAACTTACTCAAAATACAAAAAAAAGACGACTCGCAATAGGGCTGTCCCAAAAGTAATGAGCGCTACACTAAATGTGGTGGTTTCGATAAACTCAACCACCGTAATGCAAACTTATTGGACAGCCCCTTCGCAAGAGGGCGTCTTTTTTTTGTCTGTCTGGTAATATTATGCAAAAAAAATCGGCCTGCCAGAACGGGGTTACTAAGTTCCAGCAGACCGTAATATCTAAAACGAATCATCAACGACGGTTCGTTTTTTTCTGATTAATTTTCACTCTGAAGAGCATCGTAGCCTTCTTCACCTGTGCGAACTTTTACTACGTTGTCTACTTCGTATACGAAAATCTTTCCATCACCAATGTGACCTGTGTAAAGAGCCTTCTTTGCAGCTTCGATTACTGTACGAACAGGAACCTTAGAAACTACGATTTCAACCTTGATTTTTGGAAGAAGTGTCATTTCTACAGGAGCACCACGATAGAATTCGCTAGCACCTTTCTGAACACCACAACCCATTACATTTACAACTGTCATACCAGTTACACCAATAGAGTTCATAGCTCTCTTGAGTGCATCAAACTTAGTCTGACGAGTTACAATTACAATCTTGTTGAACTTAGCATCTGCAGGTGCACTTGAAGAAGGAGCCTTAACAACAGGAACTGCCTGATCCAATGTAACACCAGCTTCTTTAGCTTCTTCAACTTCATCGCAAGTATATTCAGCAACAAATCCAGCGTAAGAAGAGGTGATTCCATGTTCAAGCTTATCAAGACCAAGGATTTCTTCTTCAGCTGATACACGAAGACCAAGTGTATTTTTGATGATTGCAAATACGATTGTCATTGCAATTGCTGTATAACCAGCAACAGCTACAAAACCAAGCAACTGAAGTCCGAGTAATTCGCCAGAACCTGTGTAGAAAAGACCACCTATTGTTTCTCCGGCTGCGTTAGCAATTCCGTAGCCAGGAACTGTTGGGTTAGCAAACAAACCAACAGCAATTGTACCCCAGATACCGTTCAAACAGTGAACTGCAACAGCACCAACCGGGTCATCAATATGAAGAACATAATCGAGGAACCATACACCAAAAATTACAAGAAGACCTGCAACAATACCGATGATTGCAGCACCTGTACAATCTGTAACATCACAAGGAGCTGTGATAGCAACAAGACCTGCCAAAGAAGAGTTCAAACACATAGAAACATCAGGCTTTCCGTATTTGAGCCAAGTAAAAATCATACAAGTTACAGTAGCAATTGCAGGAGCAACTGTTGTTGTAAGGAAGATAGAACCAAGCTGTTCTACAGATGTAGCTGCAGCACCGTTGAATCCGTACCATCCGAACCAAAGAATGAAACAACCAAGAGCACCCATTGGAAGGTTATGACCAGGGAAAGCATGAACAGTAATAACTTTTCCGCTTTCATCGCGTGTAAACTTACCGATACGTGGTCCAAGCAACTTAGCACCAATCAATGCTGAAATACCACCAACCATGTGAATTGCTGTAGAACCGGCAAAATCATGGAATCCAAGCTGAGCTAGCCATCCGCCGCCCCAAATCCAGTGAGCTTCAATTGGATAAATCAGACCAGAAATAATTGCTGAGTAAACACAGTACGAAAGGAACTTTGTACGTTCTGCCATAGCACCAGAAACGATTGTTGCTGTTGTTGCACAGAATACAAGGTTGAATACAAAGTTAGACCAGTCAAAGCTGCCGTAACCAGTAAAAATATCAAAACCAGGCTTACCGATAAGACCGATTACATCTTCGCCAAGCAAAAGACTAAAACCAATAAGGATGAATGTAACTGTACCAATACAGAAATCCATAAGGTTTTTCATAATGATGTTACCTGCGTTCTTAGCACGAGTAAAACCAGTTTCTACCATCGCAAATCCGGCCTGCATCCAGAATACAAGAGCAGCACCAATCAAGAACCAAACGCCAAAAACAACACCGTTGATTTCTTCCATAAATTGCCTCCAAAAAATAAAAAAAAGCGTGCCTGTTACTAAAAGAGGAAAAATCTTCAAAAGATTTCCTTTCTTAGTAACAGACACGCCATTGTGTCAAAATTGAATGCTTTACTATAGCACCATGAATGACGCTATAATATTTTTTTACATTAATTTCCCGAGTTTCCGTTAGAAAAACCGGGAAGTAAAGAGGGCTGTCCAATAAGTTTGCATTACGGTGGTTGAGTTTATCGAAACCACCACATTTAGTGTAGCAGTCATTTCGACGAGCTCAATGAGCGCTACACTCATTACTTTTGGGACAGCTCCTTTGTAACTTATACGCGATACAAAAGATCTTCGTAGCAAGGGAATGGCTTGTAACCTTCACCAATCAATGGTTCGATTTCATCAGCTACTGCACGAGTTTCTGCCATCTTTGGAAGAACTTTGTCAGCGTAAGCTTTAGCAACAGCCATGCAGTCACCTGCACCCTTTGCAGCAAGATGAACTTTTGAAAGTTCTTCAGCTTTAGCAGCAAGATCACCTGTCAAAGCATCAAGCTTAGAAAGGAGAGTTGTTTCAGCAGCAGCCTTAGCAGAAGGAACAACAGCCTTAAGTTCAGCAACAGTCTTTGCAACTGCAGAAACATAACTGTAAGCAGCTGGCAAGATGTCCTTGTTGATCATTTCCAGCATTGTTTCTACTTCAATGTTCAAAATCTGGCTGTATTTTTCAAGCTTTGTTTCGTAATGAGCTTCCATTTCTTCTTCTGTGTAAACGCCCATTTCTGTGAAAAGCTTAACGTTCTTTGCATCTTTGTAGTGAGCCATAGCATCTGGAGTAGTCTTAAGTTCCATCAAGCCACGTTTTGCAGCTTCAACTTTCCAAGATTCATCGTAACCGTTTCCGTTGAATACGATTCTCCAGTGAGCTTTAACTTCACGGTCAATAAGTGTATTCAAAGCAGCTTCAAAGTCTTTTGCACCTTCAAGTTCATCAGCAAAAACCTTAAGAACATAAGCAACAATTGCGTTCAAAGTTGTGTTTGGACCAGAGATTGAAAGAGCCGAACCACAAGAACGGAATTCGAACTTGTTACCAGTGAATGCAAATGGTGAAGTTCTGTTACGGTCTGTTGAATCTTTTGGAATAGCAGGAAGAAGGTCTACACCAATCTTCATTGTATCTTTCTTATCAGCAGCGTAAGGCTTACCTTCAACGATTGATTCAAGAACCTTGTAAAGTTCATCACCAAGGTATACAGAAATGATTGCTGGAGGCGCTTCGTTTGCTCCAAGACGGTGATCGTTACCAGCAGAAGCTACTGACATACGAAGAAGATCCTGGTTTTCATCAACAGCCTTAAGAATAGCTGTAAGGAAAAGCAAGAACTGAGCGTTTGATTCAGGAGTTTTTCCTGGTTCAAGAAGGTTTTCACCGTGGTTTGTAGACATAGACCAGTTGTTGTGCTTACCAGATCCGTTTACACCAGCAAATGGTTTTTCGTGAAGAAGACATTCAAGTCCGTGGCGCTTAGCAACTTTCTTCATTACTTCCATAGTCAGCTGGTTCTGGTCAACAGCCATATTTGTTGTGCTGAAGATTGGAGCCATTTCGTGCTGAGCTGGAGCAACTTCGTTATGTTCTGTCTTAGAAAGAATACCGTACTTCCACAAAGTTTCGTTCAAATCTTCCATGTATTTTACAATGCGAGGATTCAAAGCTGCAAAGTACTGGTCTTCCATTTCCTGACCTTTTGAAGGCTTAGCACCAAACAAAGTGCGTCCTGTCATGCGAAGGTCTTTGCGCTGTGCCCACAATTCGTGGTCAACAATAAAGTATTCCTGTTCTGGACCAACAGTTGTTGCAACGTGGCTAACATCCTTGCCGAACAATTTAAGAATACGTTTAGCCTGCTTGTCCAATGATTCCATTGAACGGAGCAAAGGAGTTTTCTTATCAAGAGCTTCACCTGTGTAAGAACAGAAAGCTGTTGGGATACAAAGTGTGTGTTCCTTAATAAATGGATATGAAGTTGGATCCCATACTGTGTAACCGCGAGCTTCGAAAGTTGCACGGTGACCACCGTTAGGGAAAGAAGAAGCATCAGGTTCACCCTTTACCAATTCTTTTCCACTGAAAGTCATGATTACTGTTCCATCATCCTGTGGATTAATGAAAGAGTCGTGCTTTTCAGCTGTAATGCCAGTCAAAGGCTGGAACCAGTGAGCATAGTGAGTAGCACCCTTTTCGATAGCCCATTCTTTCATAGCATGAGCAACAACATTTGCTACGTCAAGTTCAAGTGGAGCACCATCATCAAGTGTCTTTTTAAGTGCTTTGAAAGTTTCTTTTGGAAGACGATCTTTCATAACCTTCTGGTTGAATACCATGCTTCCAAACAATTCAGGAACGTTTACCATAATTTCGTAACCCCCAATATATGTTTATTATTTTTCACAAAAAAAAAGGCGATGTGAATTCAGCTTAAAAAATTAAGTTAATTCACATCGCCATTGATGTTGTATTACTTATAGAACTTTGCAAAAAAATATTCAAGTGGAATTCAAAAAAAAACTTTAAATTTTTTAAGTCGACCCATATATTATTCTCTGTTATAATTATTATCTAAGAATGGAGAGTAAAATAAAACCGCTAAAATAGCGCGGCTTTATTTTATCTAAAGTTTGCGTTGCAAACTTATTCTTGACTGCTGTTCCTCATTTCATTTCGGAACAGCGTAAAAAGTCAATCGATTGTTGAAACAATCTTCTTGACTTTTTATGGGAGGAAAAATGTTAAAAAATTTAATTTCATTATTAAATGCATTAAACGCAAATTCAAAACCCAATCAAATTGCAAATTCTTTCTGTATCGGATTATTACTTGGCTTCTTACCAAAACAGAATCTTTTTTGGTTTGCAGCCTTTTTTTTCTTCGCATTCGTCAGAATAAATAAAGGCGGGTATTACATTTTTCTATTAACAGGTTCTTTTTTTGCACCTTTCCTTGACCATTTGTTTGACCTGCTCGGCTATTACATTCTTACTTTTGAGCCATTACAGAATTTTTATGCTGCACTTTTAGAAATTCCTTTTATTGGATTCACTAAATTTAACAATACAATCGTGATGGGTTCTTTTGCATTTGGTCTTATTATTTACATACCTTTCTTCTTTTTAACAATTTTTGCAGTAAAATTATGGCGTAAGTTAATTGCTCAAAAAATGACAAATCCTTTTTTACAAAAAATTATTGCAAAAATTCCACTTGCAGAAAAACTTTTTTCAGAATAGGACATTAAAATGGCAGATAAAACAAAGAAAAGCAAAAAGAAAATCGTTTCAGTAAAAAAATTACCAAGATTTTATAAAAAAACATACACAACAGACTCTTTTGAAAAAAAAATCTTGCAAAAACTATTTATAGAATCTGATAAAAATCTAGTTTCTAAATTATTTATCACAAAAAAAGATAAAAATAATAATAATGTTGTAGTTCTTAATCAGGATTTAACAATTACAAAAACAGAATTAACTAGATGTAAAAAAATAGCAAAAGAAATCAAAGCTCAGAAAGGAGGCATTAAGCTTGTTCCTCTGGCTGCAGCGGCATGTTTTTTTTCAATTGTTGTTATTTTGTTCTGTTCTTTCAAAAATATAGTAATTAAAAAAGCAATTACAAACACAATGCAAAAAACCTTTGGTGCAAGAACAGACATCGACTATTTGAATTTCAACCTGTTTGATGCGCAACTGGACATTCGTAATCTCGCCCAGGCAGACAAAGAATATCCAATGACAAATCTTTTTTCTATTGATTCTGTAAAGATTGATTTAAATCTTACAG
Organism: Treponema sp.; assembly: GCA_017381365.1. GTDB lineage: Bacteria > Spirochaetota > Spirochaetia > Treponematales > Treponemataceae > Treponema_D. Next base: position 4,128 of record JAFOCI010000010.1, on the reverse strand, counting down.
ATCTTCTTCGTGGAAAATTTCACACTGAAAATATAACAGTTGATGGAGTTGCTCTTGATACACCAAGAACAATATCTGGAGAATTACCAGAAAAAACTAAAAAATCGTCCGATAATAAAAAAGTTGAAAAAAAATCAACCGAAAAGCAAAATGAACTTCTCTTATCTGCACAAAATCAATTAAATTCAGTTTTTGAAAACTTCAATCCAGAAAAAATGCTGACCTCGGCAAAGGATGAATTAAAATCGCCGGAAGTTGCAAAAAATATTTCCTCAGATGTTCAGGAAAAAGTTAAAAAATGGCAATCATTTCCTTCAGATATGAAAAAATCTGTTGATTCCCTTTCTTCTGATTTTTCAATATTAATAAAGCAAGACTGGTCAAAAGTTAATGATCCCATAAAAATCGCTTCTACTATAAAACAAATAAAAGATGGGATTGAAAAAACAAAAGAGCTTCAGAAAACTTTTGAAACTACAGTAAATGAAATTGCAGCTGATTCAAAAGTAATTGAAAAATATGATCAGCAGTTAAAAAAAGCATTAAACGATGATAAAAATCTTATTGATAAAAAAATTGGCAGTCTTATGAACAGTTTTTCTTCAGAAAGTTTAAATAATGTTATGAATGATGCTGTTCAGTCAATTCTGTATAACATAACAGGAAAATATTATCCATATATTTCAAAATTGATAAATTATGCAGAATCATCAAAATCTTCTTCTAACAATAAAGAATCTGCAACAAAAAATGATAAGAAAACTTCTGAAAAAAAAGATACAAAGAAAAATAAAAAATCATCTGTTTTAAGACGAGCTGCAGGACGAAATATTTTTTACCGGGGAAAAACACCTTCTCTTCTAATTGAAAAAATTGATATCAGCGGATATGAATACAAAACAAATAATCTGTTATTTAAAGGTACTGCATCTGATATTACAAATGACATGGAATTGTACGGTAAACCTGCCGTTGCAACTGCATGGTTTAATATTCATAACAGAGAAAATGATGTTAAAATCACAATTGATTCACGAAAAAATACAAGCAATCCTATTGTAAGCGCTGCTTATACTGGAAAAAATTATCCTATCAATGCAAATGCAGGAGCTTTCAGTTTTGATTCAAAATCTGAAATAAACGCAAAATTAGACGCTTTTGATTTAGATAAATATTCAATCAACGGCATCCTGAATATGAATCTTTCTAATGTAAAAGGAATTGCTTTTGAACCAGCCGTAATTTCAAAAATCTACAACACCGCAATTTCTGGAATTAAAAAACTTAACATCGATTTTAATGTTGATTTCTCAATTGATGATGGAATTTCAGTGAAAATTAATAATATCGAAGATATTTCCAGACAGCTTGTTTCTCCAATATCCAAATCAATTAATGCTGAACTTACGAATATTGCATCTGATGCAAAGAAAAATATTTCTGTTCTGTTAACAGAAAATAATAATGCAGTTAATGAGCAAATCTCTAAGTTCTACAACATAAACAGCGACATTAAAAAATCTAATGGAGATTTAACAAACATTCAAAAGCAGTTAAACTCAAAATTAGCTGAACTTTCAAAAAGCTCAACGACTTCTTCAAATTCAAAAGCAGCTGATATGACAAAAGATATGTTAAAAAAATTATTCTAAGAGAAAAATTCAGTTTTTTCGTACCAGACTTAATCAGTCATTTGAATTTGATAATTTTAGTTTTTCAATTAAAGTCAACGGGGTGCATTCATAATTGAATGCAAACTGTTGGCTTGCTTTTCCCTGAAGCCAAACCGCAGCAATAGCTGCATCCTTTTGACTATATCCTTGAGACAACAATCCTGTACACAAACCGGCAAGAACGTCTCCACTTCCAGCTTTTGCCAAAGCAACAGAGCCATTATCATATATATATATTTCTTTCCCAGAACAAATTATTGTATTTGCACCTTTTGATATTAGAGTAATATTTGGAAAACGTTTCGCGAAAAGACATGCAAATTCAAATCTATTTTCAATTATTGTTTTTTCATCACTGTCAGCAATTCTTTTCTCATCAGGCATCGTTTTTTTTAAAAGTTGAACAAATTCTTTTGGATGGGGTGTCAAAATAACTTTAGAATTTTTATTACCGTTAAGCTTTATAATAATATCAGCAATTCTTTCACAATAAAAAAAATCTGCATCAAATACAACAGCAGGCATCTGCATAGAAAATATATATTCTGTAATTTTACTAAAAGCATTTCCGCTAAAATCTCTGCCAAATCCACTTCCTAAAAGTATTGCACTGGTTTTTTCTGGAAAACTTTTTGCAATCATCAGTTCTGGATTCATCATAAACTGTTGAGAACTGTTTTCTGTTTCAACCAAAGAAACAAGACCTGTTCCTATCCTCAAAGCCGCCGTTCCGGCAATAATTCCAGCCCCTTGTTTTTCGCCAAGAACAATTGCAGTGTGTCCAAAATTACCCTTATGAGCAGATTTTTTTTCTCTAACTGGTAATTTTACATCTTTTTCTTCTATTAAATAGCAATCAGGAATATTACCACTTTCAAAAACAGAACCTGCTACTCCTAAATCTGCAGTTTCTATTATTCCTACAAAATCCTTTGCTTTATCACTAAAAAGCGCAACCTTTAATGCGCCCATAGTTACAGTTTTATGCGCAGAAAATGCTAATATTTTTCCATTATTATCTTTTGATTCAATATTACCATTTTTATCTATGCCGCTTGGAATATCACAGGCAAGCCTAAAACAATTCTGATTATTAAAAAAACTTATATATTCAGACACTTGTTCATTAAACTTTCCATGAAACCCAGTTCCATAAATACAATCAACAATAACAGTTTTATTTGATTTTATGGAAATCCTTTGCTCTTCAAAAAAATTGGCATCTTCTATTTTAACACCAAGCGACTGTACCATTTTTTTCTGAATTATGGCTTCTGTAGTTTTTGGCTCATTGAACGAATACACAACAACATCGTTTACTTTTCCATAAATACGACGGGCCAGAGCATAACCGTCTCCGCCATTATTTCCGCTGCCACACAAAATAATCACATTGAAGTCAAAATCTGAATTAAAAGACATAACTGCATTTTCAAGTGCAACCGCAGCATTTTCCATCATTATAAATTCTGGAAAATTGTATGTTTTTTTAGTTTCATTTTCTGGAACAGAAGAATCTATGTAAATTGAACGCATTCTCTAATAATAAGACATAATTATTCATTTTTCCACAATTTTTGTTACCTATTAGTAAATAGTGTATTATAATTATATACATGATTACAGATCCAACAAATAAAATGGTTAGAGAAATAATAAGAATCTACCAGGACAGAGTTTTAGGAATTGCATTTCTCGTATTAGTTCCAGCAGCAATATTGCTTGGATTGCCAACAGGACAGTATAGTCCATCTGCTAACTGGTGGCATTCCGTATCACAAACTTATTATGCAGCAGATAGTGCCATTATGATTGGAATTCTTTCTGTTTGCGGAATCCTTTTCATTACTCACCGTTCTAAAGAAATTTTTGAACGCATTGTATTTGTAATCGCAGGAATTTCCATTCTTGGTGTTGTAGCATGCCCTCATGGTGATGAAATGTTTGAATATGTCGGACTGTTCCATCTGCCAAACGCAGTAAGCGGTAAATTTCACATCTTATTTGCAATCATCATGTTCGTTTCATTTGGCTTTTTAAGCATTATAAACTTTCCGTTACGTGGCACCGATTTTGAAGCTTTAAAAGCTGCAAAAAAACGCAATTTTTTCTTTAGATTGAATGGTGTCATTATACTTATAGCTTCATTTTTAATGCTTATAAGACAACTTGTACCAACTTACGACTGGACAGGAATTATTCTCGAATGGTTTATCTTTAGTGCTTTTGGATCAAACCTGCTCATCAAAGCAAATATTTTTAAAAATTTGAATGAATAGAATGGATAAAAAATGGGGCTGTCCAAAAAGTAATAAGTGTAGCGCTCATTGAGCCCTTCGACAGGTGGTTCCTGAGCCTGTCGAAGGGCTCAGGAACCACTCGTCGAAATGACTGCTACACTAAATGTGGTGGTTTCGATAAACTCAACCACCGTAATGCAAACTTATTGGACAGC
>JAFOCI010000056.1 GCA_017381365.1 Treponema sp. | reverse complement strand
TTTCCTTGCCGACTTGCGCATGTAGCGACGCTAGCTAGCGGTTTTGACAGTCGCTTTCTGACTGGCAGTATTTTCATAATGCAAATGCGATTATAAAAATCAATTTTATGCATTACCAATTAAAATTCGAAATTCGAACTATATAATATACATATTTTAAACAACAGTTAACAATAAAAGAAACAGAATATAATGTCAAATCATGTTATATTTACCTTTTTTCTTGCCTTCTGATAATTCTGTTGTAAAATTAAGCCATAGTTTTATTTTGAAAAGCGATTATTTGCTATACTCGGAGGCTTACTATGAATGCGGATACTATTAAATTGACTTTACCAGATAAATCAACAAAAGAAGTTGCATACGGAGAAAAAGCATCTTCACTTTTAAAATTTCTTAATGCCCCGCTTGAAGAAATTTTTGCCGTAAAAATCAATAACAAAGTTTATACCCTGGATAAACGAATAAAATACAATGCAAAAATCGAACCTGTCCTAAAAGATTCAAAAGAAGGAATCGCAATCTACAGACGTTCCCTTTGCTTCCTTCTTGCCTTTGCCGCCCGCAAGCTTTTCCCTAACGCAAGGCTTCTGGTAGGTCACAGTCTTGGCTCTGGTTACTATTACACTCTCGATACAGGTAAAGATTTTGATGAAGAACATGTCAAAGCTCTTCAAAAAGAAATGAAAAAACTTGTAGAGGAAGATTTACCAATAACATCCAGATTTATTTCATACTCTGATGCTGTAGAACTTATTGAAAAATCAGGACTTAAAGAAACGCGCAAACAGATGGATTTTTACTGTCCTCCACGAGTGCGCATGAATTTTATCGGAGAATTCTGCGACTTATATTACGAACCACTTCTGCCAAAAACTGGCTATCTTAAATATTTTGAACTGCGCAAATATCAGGAAGGATTTCTTCTGCGTTTTCCAAAATCTTCTGACCAGACAAAAATTCCAGAATTTGTTGACCAGCCAAAGCTTTTTGAAATTTACAAAATGTACAAGGAATGGGGAAAGCGTCTTGGCGTAACAAGCGTGGCAAGCCTTAACAAACTTGTTATTACACGTAAAATCAACGATTTTATTGACATTACAGAAACTCTTCAGGAAAAATGTATTGGTGAAATTGCAAGCAAAATCCTTCAGAAAAAAACAGCAAGAGTCGTACTCATCGCAGGTCCTTCCAGCTCTGGAAAAACCACTACATCAAAAAAACTTGCTCTGGAACTGCAGGCTATGGGATATATGCCAAAGGTCATCAGCCTTGACTGCTACTACGTTGACCATGACCGCACACCTTTAGACAGCGATGGAAAGCCTGATTACGAATGTCTGGAAGCCTTGGATATTGATCTTTTGAATCAGAATCTTGTGGATTTATTCGCAGGAAAAGAAGTCATAATTCCAAATTACGATTTCTCCACTGGAAAACCTTCATTCCCGGAAAAGAATAAAATGACACTTTCTGACAATGAAATTCTCATCATGGAAGGAATTCACGGCCTGAACGACAAGCTTACACCAAAAATTCCAGCAGAAATGAAATTCAAGATTTACCTTTCTGCCCTTACACAGCTCAATCTTGACGACCACAACAGAATTCCAACAAGTGACAACCGCCTTATCAGACGAATCGTCAGGGACTATCAGTTCCGTGGAAAATCTGCAGCAGGAACAATCGCAATGTGGCCAAGCGTTCAGCGGGGTGAAGATTTGCATATTTTCCCATTCCAGAACAATGCAGATGCCATTCTGAACACTGCCCTGGATTATGAGCTTTCGGTGCTTAAAGTCTATGCAGAACCTTTACTGCGATGCGTTAAGCCGTCAGAACCAGAATATTCAGAAGCATGCCGGCTTCTGCACTTCCTTGAATCCTTTGCTTCAATTGCACCAACCGCCGTTCCTCCACGGTCAATAATCCGAGAATTCATAGGCGGTTCTGCTTTCAGATATTAAAAAAGTCCATTAAAAAGCACAGAAAGACACAGATTTTCATTGCAACCGTTGTAAACCACTTTCTGCAACAAAATCTGTGTTTATCTGTGCTAATCTGTAAAAAAAAATTATTCGTTTTTGTATCTGGTTGTTACGATGTTATCCAGCTCCAGCTGCTCAATACGTTTTACTTCTGCTTTATATTCTTCAAGCTGCTGTTCCTTCAACTTTTCAAGAGAATCAGTTTTCTGCATGGCGTTTCTAAGAACATCCCTTTTCTGTTCAGAAACAAGCTTTAATTCCGCCATCTGATTCAAAAGAAAATCTGTCTGCTTTTTTACAAAAGCGTAAAACTGGTTTGCATTTATAATATCAGAAAAATTTGTACAGCCCTTCATCTGCTGTTTTACAGTAACCTGCTGCATGGCAAGATTATCAATCTTATCCTGAACCTTTTTTTCTTCCGCCAAAGCTTTTCCAAGCTCAACTTCTGCCTGCTGCTGTTCAAAACGGCGGATATTCAGAATTTCTTCCAGTTCAAATTCAAACTTTTTCATCTATTTGCTTATAAATTTTCTGTTACTGGCAGATTTGGATTTTCGTTGTAATCTGTTTCCGGTAATTCCATTTCTGCAAGCTCTGCAAGACGGTCAAGTGTCTGTTTCATTGTACAGCGCTCGTCAGTATCCTGCTTTAAGAACTCTTCAATAAGCTCATGCTTTTCGATTGCCTGATCAATAGAAGCAGAGCTACCTTTCTGATAAATACCAGTATTAATCATCTGAATGTTATTCTGATAAACAGCCATCCACTCACGGATTTTACCTGCTGCTTTCTGAGTAGCTTTACCAGTAACATGTTTTCCAGAACGACTAAGAGAAGCAAGAACGTCTATAGCAGGGTAATGATAGCTGGATGCCAGCTTTCTGCTCAGCACAATATGACCGTCAAGAACACCGCGTACAGTATCAGCAATAGGTTCATTCATATCATCGCCGTCAACAAGGACAGCATATAATGCGGTTATGGAACCTTTATCATTTGTTCCAGTACGTTCCAGCAGCTTTGGAATAGAATCAAAAACGCTAGGAGTATAACCGTTCTGTGCAGGAGGTTCACCGTTAGCAAGACTGATTTCACGCTGAGCTTTTGCAAATCGGGTAACATTATCCATCATAAGCATTACATCTTTTCCCTGATCGCGGAAAAATTCAGCAACTGCAGTACAAACCTGAGCGGCTCGCAAACGACAAATTGAAGGTTCATCACCTTTTGCAACAACAACAACAGAGCGCTTCATTCCTTCGGGACCAAGATCACGGTTTATAAATTCAAGCACTTCTCGTCCACGTTCACCTACCAGACCGATTACATTAATATCAGCATCAGTATTACGGGCAACAGTACCAAGCAAAGTTGACTTACCAACGCCAGAACCTGCAAAAATACCAATTCTTTGCCCCTTACCAATTGTAATCATTGAATCTATGGCGCGTACACCTGTTGTAATGCGCCTGTTAATAGGAAGTTTTGTCATAGCATCAGGAGCTGGAGCAATAGCAGGATAATAAGCCTCCGGAACAATTTCTCCAAGTCCGTCGCAAGGTTTTCCAGTAGCATCTATGGTTCTGCCTAAAAGACTCCAGCCAACAGGAACCTGCAAAGTTTTTCCAGAACCTACAACCTCACAGCCAACCTGAATTCCCTGCGTATCACCATAAGCTGTAAGCTTTACAGTTTTTTCATCAAGACCAGCAACTTCAGAAAGAATTGTCTTTCCATCAGGAAGCTTTATAGTACAGATTTCTCCAATCTGAGCAATCGGACCTTTACTTAGAATTTCAAGGCCATTTACCGCAGTAACATAACCTACATACATAATAGGTTCGCTTTCAGAAATCTGAGTTAGATATTTTTCAAAACTAAAATTATCATTAAAATCGTCATTTTCTAAAACAGAAGCCATATCCCACCCCAACTTCTAATTTATTCTGACAAAGAAGGCGTTTTCGAAATGCTCTTGACAGGAGAAACTTCAAGAATTTTGCTTTCCAGTTCTCCCAGCTGACTCGCAATTCTGGCATCAATTGCACCAAAGTCAGTTTCAACGATACAGCCACCGCGGTCAACAGTAGAATCTTCTATAACTTCAATACCTTCCACATTCTCAACTCGCTTAATAAATTCTCCAGCGTTGACAGAAGCAAGCTTTAAATCTTCGATGTTAACGCGCAGAGTAACCTTTCCACGAGCTTTTACTTTTTTAAGAGCTGCAAGAATATTATTAATAATAGTTGTTTTTTGAGTATCTGCGATTACTTTTACAACCTTGCGAGTAATCAAAATTACAAGTTCAACAATCTGCTGTTCAGTTTCTTTCAAAATCTGTTCACGGCGAACCATAATTCCTTCTATCATTCTATGGATTCGCTCAATAAGACGATTCACTTCTTCCTGACCATTTGCATAGCCCTGATCATAACCTTCTTTATATGCTGTTTCGTGAGCTTCACTTCTGATTTTTTCTTCTTCTGCTCTGGCAGCAGCAATAATTTTATCAGCCTCTGCATGAGCATTTGCAACAACTTCAGAAGCCTTGCTCTCTGCATCAGCTTTCAACTGCTGAATTTCTGCGTTGTTTCTGTTTATCTCTTCAGAAGCCGTAGCCTCCGCATTTTTTACGATTTCATCCGCAGCCTTCTGAGCTTCATCAAACATGTGCTGTTTTTCAATTTCCCAGCCTTTTTTGTATGCTTCAGCTTCTCTTCGCAATTCATCAGCAGTAGGCCCTTCATACACTTCTTCCTTGACTTCTTCTACTACAGGAGGAGGCGCATAATCATGAATCAAAGGCAAAGAAAACTTTTTTTCGTTTTCTTTCTGAGCAATTTCATTAGGTCTAAAAACTTGTTTTGCCATTACATTCTCTCTAATAAGATACAAATGCTTACGCACTTGATTTTATATACACATTCAAAAAACTCAGCGCAACTGCTGGCATTTTCTTCACTATTGTACAAGTTCGTCTTCACCAGAACGTGCAATAACTATTTCACCAGAATCTTCAAGATGACGGATTGTAGATACAATCTTCTGCTGAGCTTCTTCAACATCCTTCAAGCGAACAGGTCCCATAAATTCCATATCTTCCTTAAGCATACCAGCCGCACGCTTAGACATGTTTCGGAAAATCTTATCCTGAACTTCTGTATCAACCGACTTAAGGGCTTTTGAAAGTTCCTGAGTATCGACTTCGCGAAGAACTTTCTGAATAGCACGGTCGTCCAGCATAACGATATCTTCGAATACGAACATTCGTTTTTTGATTTCTTCTGCCAGATCCGGATCTTCTTCTTCCAGAGATTCGATGATGGCCTTTTCAGAAGAACGGTCAACAAGGTTCAAAATTTCAACGATAGATTCAACACCACCAGCAGCAGTGTAGTCTTCTGAAGAAAGTGTAGAGAGCTTCTTTTCAAGAACGCGTTCTACTTCACGCAATACATCAGGAGATGTACGGTCCATTGTTGCAAGACGCTTAGAAACTTCCGGCTGCATTTCTTCTGGAAGATTCTGAAGAATGATGGCAGCCTTACTAGGTTCAAGGTACGCCAAAATCAAGGCGATAGTCTGAGGATATTCCTGCTGAATAAAGTTCAACAAATGAGCAGGGTCTGTTCGGCGGATAAAGTCAAACGGACGAACCTGAAGACTGGAAGTAAGACGGTTAATGATATCAATAGCCTTCTGAGAACCAAGGGATTTTTCCAAAAGTTCACGGGCATAATCAATACCACCAGTTGTAATGAAGTTTTGAGCATTCATCAATTCCTGAAATTCTTCAAGAACCGCATCTTTATATTCTGCGTCTACTGTTTCAAGACGGGCAATTTCAAATGTTAAAGTTTCAACTTCATCTTCACGAAGATGTTTCATGATTTCAGAAGAAACATCTGAACCAAGAGAAACAAGGAAGATTGCAGCCTTCTGACGGCCTGTTAAACTTTTGTAATCTTTTCTATCTTTTTTTCCGCTTCCAGCAGGTTTCAAACTGCCTGGCTTTGGAATAGGTTTAGGATTTGCCTTTGGAATGTCATCTGCCATTTTCTACTCCTCCTTTAACCATACAGAAAGCACACTGGCAACAGCATCTGGATTTTTTGAAAGTCCCTTAAGAAAATTTCTTGCACCATCTTTTTCATGATATTGGGAATATTTAGCATTGCTTAAAAGTTCAGGCGGAAAAGTCCATAAACGTTTTGCGTGTGCATATTTTGCGGTCTCTTCAAGAACTGAAGTTTCACGTCCAAGCTGACGAATATTATAATTTCCAAGTTTTTTAAGACCTTTTCTAAGTTTGTTCAATTCCTGAGTAGAAAAGTACTTAAGCATATCACCAGTACCTTTTACACCAAGCTCTGCAAAAAGAATAGCAGCTTTTTCTGCTCCTGTAAGCTGTGCCTGTTTTGTAAACTCCATTGGATAAAACTGATCAGCCATTTACTATTCCTCCATAAGCCATGTACGGATAAGCAATGCAACATCTTCCGGATGCTCTTTTGCCATATTGATTGCATTTTCCTGAAGTTCAGCACGACGGCTTTCTTCAACAGACATGGTAACAGTCTGAGCTTCATCTCGTGCTTCCCAAAGCTGCTGTTCACGGGCAAGCTGCTGCTGTCGCAAAAGTTCTTCTTCTCTTGCACGGCGACGGCGTTCCAGTTCCTTGCTGATAATTCTGAACAGAATAAAGCCGATAAGAACAACAGCAATTGCAACTAAACTTAGAAGGATTGTACGTTTTGTCTGCTGTTCCTTAAAATACGCATTATCAAATTCTTCAAATTCTTCAGTTCGGTCAACCTGAATGTTTGTTACAACAACAAGGTCTCCCCGCACCTGATTATAATTAATAGCACCACGAACAAGAGCCTCATAACGAGCCAGTTCTTCATCAGAAACAGGAGTATATTTTCGCTTTAATCCGCCTGTCTCTTCATCAATAACGTAATCATGAGTCTTTGGATCCTTCAGTAAAGTCCATGTACCGTCAACGTTCAAAGAAACAGAAGTTCGTCCTGTCTGAGGAGCAACATTTTCTGTTGTATGAAAAGTATTGATTACATTGTTCTGAGTTACGCCAGTCTCAACAGATTTACCAATAACATTAGACATGTCGCTGTAAACAGGCGGTGTCTGGCCTTCTACTCCGGCAGGACCTTCCGGATTATAACCGGTTCCCTGCCATTCCTTTGTTACAGTCTGCTGACTCAAAGGAAGTGTATCAACATAATCTGAATCGTCGTATGGAGTGTTAGGATTGTCTGCTTTACGCTCAATCGGTTTGTATGTTGTAGATTCCATGGATTTTTCAGACATATCCATTTCAAGATTTACAACAAGGTCACCGATACGACGCTGCTGAGCAAGTCCCTGAAGATGATTAAGAATACTAGCCTTTAATTTTGCTTCTTCCTGATGACGGATTTTCTGCTGACGTTCAATATTTGAAAGTCTTGTAACCTCATCCATGTTTTCAAAATCATTTAAAACATTGTTTGAAGTATCAGAAATTGTAAGATTCTCTTCCTTAAGACCTTCAACCATAGTAAGAATAAGGCGCTGAAGATCCTTCTGGCGCTTTTTATTGCTGGTTAAATCGCTGGAAGGGATAAGTTTAAGAATAACAGATGCAGAAACAGGGTTCTGATCAGCTGTAAAAAGCTTTGTTTCCGGAATATTGATAGTAACGAAAGCAGCGGAAATATCGTCAAGGGCAACGAGCTGCTGTTCAACTTTCTGAGTAACAGCCTGCTTGAGTTTTACGTTCTGTTCCGCATCAGTTGTAGACCAGCTGCGGTTATAAAAATCTGCAAAAGGATCCCACCTGGAAGGTGTAAGCCCTTCTGACATAAGGATTGAGCGCATCTTACGCGCAGTTTTTTCATCAAGGACGGAAATATAGCCGCTGTCATCTGTAAATGCCTGAACATTTTCTTCAGAAAGACGGTCTAAAATCTGATCCCGAGTTGTTTCATTTGTAACTGGAGCGTTAAAAAGACGTACTGTTGCCGGAGCCGAAGAAACTCTGGTAGTAACAATTACAACTATGATTACTGCAGCAATAACTGCAAAAAGAATAACTTTTTTTACGATTGATGCAGTTTTCCAGAATTCTCTGGCCTTTGCCATCATCTTGTTAAGCCATTCGTTCATCTGTCCCCTCCCGTGAACGAATATATAAATTCATTTAAGTATAACATACAGATTGAATTCTGACAATGATTTATTTAAAGCAAAAAAATCCACAGAAACACAAAGCATACAGAAGAAATTCTGCAGCAACCCTGTTTTCTATGGATAAGTAAAAGAGACTTCTGTTTTTTATCGTGTTGTTGTAATTTCACTCCAGCCCTGAACAAGTCTGTCTATTACTGTCTGAGCAAGATTCAAGGACATACGGGCTTTGCTCATGGCAATTGTAACATCATGGAGATCAACCGAATCAGGATCTGTAATCACCTGCTGCTGAAGATTTGCTACATTCACCTGCTGGTCATTAAGCTTTTCAAATGCCTGAATCAGATAATCATCAAATGACCGGCGAGTTTTTTCTACACCAGATGACGCTGCATTTTCTGTTGTAATGCGTGTCTGACCGTAATGCAATTCATTTGTTTTATTTAGCTGAATGTTCTGTAATTCCGGAATTTTCATTTTCACCACCCGCCTTAAATTTTACAGTCAGATTTTTATTTTGTCCACAGATGGACACAGATTTACACAGATTTTTTTTAACATGAGAAAGCCATTTGAATGCAAGCCGGCACAGCATTCAAATGCTTTGATGTAATAGAGGGGCTGTCCAATAAGTTTGCATTACGGTGGTTGAGTTTATCGAAACCACCACATTTAGTGTAGCAGTCATTTCGACGAGTGGTTCCTGAGCCTGTCGAAGGGGTCAATGAACGCTACACTCATTACTTTTGGGACAGCCCCTACCTTATTCCTATCTGTTTCCTATTTCAAGAGCAGCACTGAACATACTCTTCGCACCTTCAATCACCGTTGAATTGGCTTCGTATGCACGGCTGGCAGAAATCAAATCTACCATTTCATTTACAATGTTTACGTTTGGATATTCAACATAACCTTTATTTGGACCAGACAGAATTGCATCCGGATGGTCAGGATCGTACACAAGGCGGCCCGCAGAAGTATCTTTTACAATTTCACGAACCTTTACACCTTTTCCAGGACCATTATCCAGATCAGAAGGAGTAAAAGGAGAACGGAACTGAGGATGATTTGCACTTACAGGTTCAAACACAATTCTTGAACGCTGAAACGCCCCACCTTCCTGAGTACGAGTTGTAGAAGCGTTGGCAATATTGTTTGAAATAACATCAGAACGAAGACGTTCCGCACTCATTCCTGTTGCCGCAATATTTATTGAAGTAAAAAGTCCCATAATTATTCTCCTGAATTCTTTTTAATATTAAGGGGAAAGCCTTCCCCTCGCCCGCACTTTGTTGCGGGCTACCCCTTCTAACGGGGAATTCCCCGTAACGCCCCTTTTAGCGTTATTTCTTCATTACTGTATTAAGCTGACTGAATTCAAAGCCTGCAAGCTGAGTCAAAAGTCTGTACTGCATCTGAATCTGAAGAATATTGTTTGCTTCAGTTTCAGCATCAACATTGTTACCGTTTGCTTTTGCAGTTGTTGTATAATCAAGGACACGGCGAGGTTCTACATCGCGGTAATCGTAAGGTTCATTGAGAGAAATATGACGTTCATCTGTGCGTGCAAGCTGAAAACCATTTCTTGCTTTTTCTTCTGATTCAAAAGCTCTTTTCAACTCACTTTCAAAATTTACAGTTGAACGCTTAAAATTAGGAACTTCGCTGTTTGCAAGATTATTTGCACTTACCTGATAACGCAGGCTTGTTGCATCCATCGCACGCTGCAGAAGATCCACAGATCTTGTAAAAGTATTCATTTAGACATCCCAAGAAAGCCCGTAAAATTGTGAGAGCGAACCTTCTTAGTTATTTGTCGGCAAAGCAAAAAAATTGTTTAGTATTTATTATTTTTTTTCAAAAAAAAACGGTGGTTTCCACAAGCTTAACCACCGTTTGCTGCATAAAACTACAGAATATATCTGCTCAAATCCTGGCTCTGCACAATATCACCAAGACTTCTGTTTACATAATCAGCATCAATTCTGATTGTTTCACCAGCATGTTCATCAGCAGAAAAGTTGATTTCATCAAGCACCTTTTCCATAATCGTATGAAGACGACGGGCACCTATATTTTCAGCTTTAGAATTAACTTCTTCCGCAATCACACTCATACGTTCAATTGCATCTTCTGTAATATCAAGGGTAACATTTTCTGTTCCAAGAAGAGCCGAATACTGCATGATAAGACTATTCTTTGGCTCTTTTAAAATGCGCTTAAAATCTTCACAACCAAGACTTTCCAGCTCAACTCTAAGAGGAAAACGTCCCTGCAATTCTGGAATCAAATCGCTTGGAGCAGCCACACTGAACGCACCTGCAGCAATAAAAAGAATATGAGTTGTATTAATTACACCAAACTTAGTGTTTACGTTACAACCTTCAACAATAGGAAGAATATCTCTCTGAACACCTTCCCGGCTTACGCTCTGCCCCTGGGATTCTCCATGAACCGCAATCTTGTCTATTTCGTCAATAAAAATAATTCCACTGTTTTCAACTCTATCTCTGGCAATATCTGCAACCTTATCGTTGTCAACCATGGAATCAAGAGTTTCTTCTGTAAGGATTTTGCGGGCTTCCTTTACGCTGACTGTTCTGCGTTTATGACGACCGCCATTAAGCATTCCAGCAAGATTCTGCATACTAGACTGAAGGTCATCAAGAGAGCCGCCTGCAATAATTTCCATGCTTGGCATCCCCTGATTTCGATTTACGGTAACCTCAACTTCTCTGTCTTCCAGTTTTCCTTCGTGAAGCATTTTACGAAATTTCTCACGAGTAGAAAGCTCTGCATCAGATGTATTTTCCTGACCTTTCGGCTCAGAAGAACCATCTCCAAGCACAATCACATCTCCAGAGCCTGCAGCCGCGCTTAAAGTAGAAGCAAAATCAGTTAAATCAGACTTTTTTTCAGAATCTTTTTTGCGGGAACCTGGTAAAAGCAAATCCAAAAGCTTTTCTTCAACAACAGAAACTGATTTTTCCCTAAGCTGCTCTTCCATTTCTGCCTTTACATCTTTATAACCAACAGCCATAAGATCACGAACCATAGATTCTACATCTCGTCCTACGTAACCAACTTCTGTATATTTTGTAGCTTCAATCTTTAAAAAAGGAGCATTACAAAGTTTTGCAAGACGACGGGCAATTTCTGTTTTACCACAACCTGTAGGTCCAATCATAAGAATATTTTTAGGAGCAACTTCATCACGAATTGATTCATCAAGTTTAAGACGACGAGTTCTGTTGCGTAAAGCAACCGCAACGGCTCTTTTAGCTTTTCCCTGACCGATAATGTACTGGTCAAGTTTTTCAACTATCTGCTTTGGTGTTAAATCGATTTTATTTTCCATAAAATTAAAGTTCCTCTACTGTAATATTGTTGTTTGTGTAAATACAGATGTCGCCTGCAATTTTAAGAGATTTTTCTGCAATTTCCCTGGCACTTAAATCCGATGCATCAAGATAAGCAAGGGCAGCAGAATATGCATAATTTCCACCAGAACCGATTGCAAGAACATCATTTTCAGGCTCAATAACGTTTCCATCTCCGCTTATCAAAAGAATCTTATCTTTATCAGCAACAAGAAGAAGCGCTTCCAGCTTCTGAAGCATTTTTTCTGTACGCCACAATTTTGCCAGTTCTACGGCTGCACGAGTTAAATCCCCGTTAAATTCTTTTATTTTTGATTCAAATCTATCAAACAAAGTAAATGCATCTGCAACAGACCCTGCAAAACCTGTAATGATTTTGTCATCATAAATCTTTCGCACTTTACGCGCATTTCCCTTCATTACTGTATTTCCAGCAGTTACCTGACCATCTCCAGCCATTGCAACATGACCGTTTCTTTTTACAGCTACAACTGTTGTACTGCGAATTCTTTCCTTTCCCATATCATTCCCTTTTTAATCTATTTTGAATGCGGATGAGCTTTATTATAAGTATCTATAAGCTTTTCCGTAGTTATATGCGTATATCTCTGTGTTGTTGAAATACTTGCATGACCAAGCATTTCCTGAACAACCCGGACATCGGCTCCATTGCCAAGCATTGCCGTCGCAAAAGTATGACGCAACGCATGAGGCGAAATATAATGATTCAAGCCTTCTACACCAGTATACCGGCTTAAAATATATCTTACTCCGCCAGTAGAAAGGGGACATCCTTTCTGATTCACAAAAACATAATTCGACTTTCTATTCTGTTCAAAATCCTTAAATCTGTTTTCTCTATCTTTAAGATAATCAGACAAAGCAGACCTTGCTTCTTTTGAAAAGAAAACCTTTCTGTCTTTATTTCCTTTTCCTGTAACAACAGCACAACTCATATTGTCCATAAAATCAGTAATTTTCAATGAGACAATTTCGCTTACACGACAGCCGCTGGAATACAACATTTCAAACAAAGCCTTATCCCTTGATCCCCACAGCAGTTCATTTGAAACAGGAAGTCTGCACAATTTATCAATCTCTGCGCTTGTAAGAAACCTGGGCATATGCTTTGGAAGCTTAACACATCTAAGCTCCAAAGCTGGATTATATTCTATATAGCAATAACGGCGACAATACGCAAAAAAAGTTCGGACAGCAGCTATACATCTGTTTACAGAAGAACTGGCTTTATTCTGCTCACTTAACTTAGCAACACAAAACCTTAAATCTTCCGCCGTCACATTCTTTATTTCATAATCATGACCAAGAACTTCCATCACGTGAGAAAGATCATTCTTATAAGCAGAAATCGTATTTCTACTCAAAGTTCTTACAGATTCAAGATATATCAAAAATTCATCTGCAAGCTCAGACAAACACGATTTTGACATATACTATTCGTCATCACCCTCTGGCATAACAGGAGTATCGTCATTTGCAGTATGCAAGTAATCACAATCCGGATTAATACATGACTTGTAAGAACCGTTCTTTTTATCAAAGCGCTCAACAAGAAACCAGCCACATTTTGGACAGTATGAATCAATCGGCTTAAAATGACTGATAAAATTACATGTAGGATAATTTGTACAGCCATAAAATTCTTTGCCGCGACCTTTAGTCTTTCTTGCAACAATTTCACCATCACAACCATGCATAGGACACTTTGCAAGAGGAATTGATTTTGTATTATGACATTCAGGGAAACCAGAACATGCAAGGAAGAATCCAAAGCGACCAAGCTTCTTCATCATTGTTTTGCCACACTTTTCACAAACCTTATCCGTGGCTTCATCAAGACTTCCTTTAACACTCTGAACATTCTCCATAACTTCATCTACACGCTTTCTGAAAGGAGTAAAGAATTCACCAATCATATTTGTCCAGACAAGTTCATCCTGTTCAACCTTATCAAGATTGTTTTCAACTTCAGCAGTAAAGCTTTCATTGATTACATCAGGGAAAGATTCAACAAGAATCTTACATATCATTCTGCCAAGCTGTGTAGGAACAAGCTGTTTATTTGAACGAGTTACATAATATCTATCCAGAAGAACAGAAATAATAGGAGAATAAGTTGATGGACGACCAATTCCCTTTTCTTTCAGAGTTCGAACCATTGAAGCATCTGTATATCTTGCAGGTCCCTGTGTAAAATGCTGCTCAGGATGAAAATTATCAGATTTTATAACTTCTCCGTTTTTAAGAGCAGGCAGATTTCCAGTTTTATCTTCTTTTGAAGAAAGAAGTTTAATTACGCTGTAAAAGCCTTTTTCAGTAATTTTTGAAGCGCTTACACGGAACAAAGCATCACCTGCAGTGATTTCAGCACTAGTAGTAACAGTCTTTGCATTGTTCATCTGACTTGAAACAAAACGTTCCCAGATAATTGTATAAAGCCGCAGCTGGTCACGAGTAAGATATTCTTTTACAGAATCAGGAGTATATTCTGTATAAGTTGGCCGAATGCCTTCATGGGCATCCTGAGCTCCTTTTCCTACTGCATACTGAATTGGTTCTGCAGGAAGTTCAGAAGGATAATTTTTTGAAATCCAAAGACGAACATCATCAAGGGCTGTCTGAGAAATACGAACAGAGTCTGTTCGCATGTAAGTAATAAGACCAACGCGACTAGACCCCATGTTAATACCTTCATAAAGCTGCTGGGCAATCTGCATTGTCTTACGAGAAGTAAAACCAAGCCGGTTTGCTGCCGCCTGCTGAAGTGCAGAAGTTTCAAATGGCGCTTTAGGACGAACAGTCTTTTCCAGCTGTTTGATATTTGTAACTACGCAATCAGAATTTTTAATTTCGTCAATAATCTGATTTACAACAACTTCTGATTTAAGTTCAGGAGTTTCATTCTTGTATTTCACAAGCTGAGCTGTAAAAGTTGTCTTTCCCTTAGAAAAATCAGCATCAAGAGTCCAGTATTCTTCAGGAATAAAGTTTTCAACTTCTTCTTCCCGTTCACAGATAAGGCGGAGTGCAACTGATTGTACACGACCGGCACTCAAACCATTCTTTACCTTTGCCCACAAAAGAGGACTAAGATTATAACCTACAAGACGGTCAAGAACCCGGCGGGCCTTCTGGGCATTTACCCGGCTTTCTACAATATCACCTGGATTTTTTACAGCTTCTACGATAACTTTCGGAGTAATTTCGTTAAATACAATTCTGCTGATTGGAGCATCTGTTTTTTCTTTTAGCGCATTACGCAGATGCCATGCAATAGCTTCTCCTTCACGGTCATTATCGGATGCAAGCAGAATCCTGTCAGATTTTTTTGCATCTTTCTGCAGTTCCTTAAGAAGCTTTGCTCTACCACGCACAGTTATATATTCAGGCTGGAAATTATTATCAACATCAATGGCAAGGCGACTTTTAGGAAGATCAATCAAATGTCCCATAGAAGCCTTAACCGTATAACCAGGCCCAAGAACCTTTTCAATTGTGTGAGCTTTTGCAGGAGACTCTACAATCACCAGTGTCTGTGGCGTCTTAGTTTTCTTTGAAGCAGTTTTTTTTTCAGCCATATAATCAATCCTCTTTATCTAAAACAACTTCAGTTGTTCATTATTTAAACTTCTTGTTCCCGGAATTTCTGCAATACAACGGCAAAAATCCTGAAAATCATTTACAACAGGAGCTCCAGCTTCAAGATATTTTTCCGGAGTATTTTCCCGTTTATATTTACTCACCTTACCAAGCGCAAGCTTTGCATCCAAATCCTTTTCAACAGCTTTTTTTACAGCTGCCGCCATTTCAGAAAAAGCTGCTTTATGAAAAACAACATCTCTTCCGTAACCAAGCGCAAAATCAGCAGTAATAAGGGCACCACTTCCTGCTGGAGCCTGCATAACTACAGTTGCCGGCGAAAGAGCCGCAATTATTCTATTGCGCTGCACAAATCTCCAGTTTTCCGCAGGAGTTCCTGGAACGTACTCACTAATCAGACAGCCACCAGAAATTATAATTTGTTCTGCAAGCCTTGCATGAGAAGCCGGTGTGACTGTATCACAGCCGCAGGGCAGAACAGCGGCAGTTTTTCCTTCCGGCAAAGAAGCAGATTTTTCAACACTGTCATAATATGCAGTCACTGCACCAATATGAGCAGCTCCATCCACTCCATTCGCAAGACCAGACACAACAGTATATCCAGCGTTCACTGCATCATAAGCAAACTTTACAGAATCCTTTTTTGCCTCAGCCGTAATTTTACGAGTTCCTACAACGGAAACAGTCTTTCCTGCCAGGCAATTCAAATTTCCTCTGTAAAACAACAGTAACGGAGCATCAGAAATTTCTCTTAACAAGGCAGGATATTCAGGATTCAGATAAGTTACATAATTTATCTTTTTCGCCTGAATAATTGCCAGCTCTTTTTGAGCAGCCCTAAGATTTTCTTTGCCATTCCAGACAGCTTTACTGATATTTCGTCCGCAAGTAGAAATTATATCCTCTATTGACATTAATGCAAGGGCATTAAAACTGTCAAGTTTTTTCAATAATATTATTTTTTCTGCAAGGGTTAAAAACCTAATCCGATGCAATGCTATAAGAAGAAGCAGGTCTTTTTCGTTACATTCCATAAGATGCGTTCAACACTACCTTTTTATTCGCTTCTGCTTCGGATTTCTTTTCCGAAGATTTCGTTGTTGCAATTATTTTGTCATAAAGTTCAACAGCTTTATCAAACTGATAATTGCTGTAGTAAGCCCTGGCAAGAACAAACATTCCGTCAACACTTCTTTTTTCTATAGAAAGATAACGTTCCAGATAAGGAATTGCTTTTTCACTTTCATCAAGTTCAAAAATATAAAGAATGCCAAGACCGTACAAAGCGGTCGTAAGACGCTCATCTATAGCAACAGCCCGCAAATAAGATTCTTCCGCCAGCTTAAGATAATTCTGTTTTTTGCTGTAATTTCCAGTAGCATCAAAATCTAAGGCAGCGTGACTCATATATCCAGCACAAACCCCAACATAATAATAAAGATTTGGATTATCAGGATAAACATTCAATGCTGACTGAAAACATTTTAAAGCTTCTCCATACATTTTTTATCAAGATAACGGGTTCCAAGAATTTTATACCACAAACCGATTTTAGCATTCTTCTGCTGAACTTCCGTTACTTCTGAGTCATATCTGTTTATAGCAGCCTTAATTTCTTCTATGGTTACAGGATTACCAGAAGCTTCCTGCATATGCTTAATTCTTTTTGCAAGTAGCTGCTTGCTGTTCAGTTTACAGCCAGAAAAAAAGCCTGCAATAACCAGCAGACAAACACATTTTGCAATTATTTTTTTTACAGACATAAAATCTCCAGTCTAATTATTGTCATTTAAATATAACTAGATTTTTAAAATAAATAAAATATTTTTTTTATTTTTTTATATTTTTTTTCTAAACTTGTATTTTATTCAGAATCTGCGTGCCCAGGAAAATATTTTTCGTGATAATCCGCAAGTTCCTTGTCTTCAACATGAGTATAAATTGTTGTAGTCGATAAATCACTGTGCCCTAAAAGTTCCTGAACAGAACGTAAATCTGCTCCACCAGCAAGAAGATGAGTTGCAAAACTGTGTCGCAAAGTATGGACTTTTGCCTCTACACCGCTAAGAGTTTCAAGTTCCTGAAATCTTTTCCATACACCTTTTCTAGATATCGGCTGTCCTTTATAATTCACAAAAACTTCCGGAATAATTACAGAACCGACTAATTTAGGACGAACTTCAGTAAGATACAACTCAAGTTTCGCTTTCGCTGCTTCACCAAAAGGAACTATTCGCTCCTTATCGCCTTTCCCGCAAACAAGAATCGTTTTTTCGTTAATATGAACATTCTGGACCAAAAGTCCACAAGCCTCACTGATACGAAGCCCACAGGAATATATTAATTCAAAAAGTGCATCATCCCGCTTTCCTAAATCAGTAGATGTATCAATTGTTGCCAGCAGCTTTTCCACCTGCTCAACAGAAAGAACCTTTGGAAGATTTTTACCGAGTTTTGGACGTTCCAGCAAAAGCGGATAGTTTTCCTTCCACTTCTGGCGGCGAACCATATACGCTCCAAAAGAACGCAAAGAAGAGATATCTTTTGATAATGTCAGAGTTGATTTATCCTGAGTTTTTCGCCAGGTTAAATAATAAACAAGATTCTGTACCGTCACATCAGCAAGTTTTATGTGCTGGCGTGAACACCAGTGCAGAAAAATTTCAATGCAAAATCTGTATGTTTCTGCAGATTTTTTTGACAGTCTTTCCACTAGAATCAAATCTGTATAAAAATCCGTCAAAAAACGCTGCAGTTTATCTTCAATATTATTTTCTATCAAAATCTATTGTTCTGCTCAAAGGACGTTTTCTCAAAAACGCAGGTGTATTTATATCGTTTGGATCTATATTCTGCGAAACAGCAGGTTTTACTGGATTAAAACCTGCAACGTATGTATTCAAACCAGACTCTCTTTCTTGTTCATGAGAGTCTTCATCCATATTGAACAAGACAGGCGTTTCTGCAGCAGATGCATTTCTATCACCAGCAAGGAGTTTTGCAAAATCATCTGAAGAAATTGTATTTGTATCAACCGGCTTTTTTTCTTCAACAGGTCTTTGAACTTCAACAGTTTCTTCCTGAACATTTCCTATACCATTAAAACCTGTAGCTATAACAGTAACGCTGATTTCATCTCCCATACTTGAATCTACAACAATACCAGGCTTAAGATCATAATTTTTGTCAGCAGAAGCACATACAATTCCAGAAATTTCTTCAAGTTCATTAAGCTGAAAATCACTACTGGCACAAACATTAATAAGGAAATGTTTTGCACCATCAATATTTGTATCTTCAAGCAAAGGATTATTAATTGCTTTAGTCGCAGCTTCAACGGCACGATTTTCACCACTGGCTTTACCGATTCCAAAAATTGCTGTTCCCTGTCCTTTCATTGCAGCACGTACATCAGCAAAATCAATATTTGGAGTTCCATAGCGAGTAATGATTGTAGACATTCCTTCAATACTCTGACGAAGTAAATCATCTGCAGCTCTATACTGTTCAACAAAAGAAAGACCGTTTCCAAAAACTTCACATATTTTTCTGTTTGGAATAACAATAACAGAATCAACTGCTTCCTGAAGTTTTTTCAAACCTTCTTCAGCCAGATCCATACGACGCTTTCCTTCCCAGCTAAAAGGAGTTGTAACAATACCTACAGTAAGAGCACCAAGTTCTCTGGCAATTTTTGCAACAACTGGAGCAGAACCAGTTCCCGTTCCACCACCCATTCCGGCTGTAACAAATACCATATTTGCACCACGAAGAATATTTGTAATTGCTTCTTTATCTTCTTCGGCAGCTTTTTCACCAATGGAAGGATCTCCACCACAACCAAGTCCCTGAGTAATCTTCTGACCGATTGCAATTCGATTTGCAGCAACAGACTTTCCCAAAGCCTGAAGATCTGTATTCATCGCAATAAATTCTACATTTTCAATATTAGCTTCAATCATGCGGTTAACAGCATTAGACCCACCACCGCCACAGCCAACAACTTTTATCACAGTTGGATTTGAACCACCCAGATCAGAACCACTGTTATTAACTACTTCAAATTCCATTTTTTTAACCCCTCAATTCTAAAAAAATGATCTAATCATGTTCAATATCTTATTTTCACCACGATTTTCTTTTATATTAGTGTTTTTTACAACTTTTGTCTTTTTCTTTAGAGATTTTCCTGCATTATCTTTACTGGCTCTAACAAGACCAATTACAGTAGCCCAATCAGGACCGTTGTAATCTTCAAAAATCCCGCCCAAATTCTCTGGCATTCCTATACGCACATTATATGTACCAAAACTATCCTGAACTAATTCAACTATGCCATCCATTTTTGCGCCGCCACCAATCAGAATAATATTGCCTGAAATCTGTGTAATCTTTGTTTTTGTTATGATTTTCTGTTTTATCATTTCAAAAATTTCTTCAACTCTAGCATTAATTATTTCACAAAGTTCACTTTGCAATATTTCTCTAGGTGGCTGACCACCTATTCCATTTATTATTACAGTTCTATTTTTATCAACATTCTCCAAATAACAACATCCAGCTTCAATCTTTATCTTTTCAGCTTCAGGAGCTGGAATACCTAAACAATAGGCAATATCATTTGTAACATGATTTCCACCTACAGGAATTGATGCCGTACAAACAGGGGCTCCATGAAGCAGCACTAGAATATCTGTTGTTCCAGCACCCATATCAACAACTATTGATCCAAGTTCCATCTCATCATCATTGGCAACAGCATGAGTCGCAGCTAAAGTTTTTAGCATTACACCTTCCATAGTGTAACCCGCTCTCACAATACATGACTGCATATTTTGAATTGTTGTTCTTGATGCCGTAATCATATGAATCGCAGCTTCAAGACAAACGCCAAGACGGTGCATAGGATCTTTGATTCCATTTACACCGTCTACGATATATTCCTGAGTAATAACATGAAGCATTTCTCTATCCAATGCCAGCTGAACTGCTGAAGCAGATTCTTTAACCCGCCTGATATCTTCTTCGGAAATTTCTCTGTGAGATTTACCTTTAGCTGATACCTGAACTTTTCCAGTCGCATTCATACCATCTATCTGGTCGCCGCCAATTATTGTATAACACGAATTTACTTCTACACCTGCATTTTGTTCAGCACTCTCAATAGCATTACGTATAGCATTAGATGCAGCTTCAATATTTACAATATTACCATTTCTAAGACCTACTGATTTTTCACAAGAAGTACCGGCTATCCTAAGATGACCAAATTCATCAATCTCAGCAATAGCAACCCTTATCCAACAGGTTCCTATATCAAGTCCTACAATCATTTTTTCCTACCCGGTTAGCGCTTTCTGTATGAAACAGAACCATACCGCAAATCAATTTCAGAAACATCTGGTTCAATTTTATTAACAACATCAAGAGCAACCATCATATATTTTAATGCCTTTTCATTTAATGTTCGGTCAGTTAGCACTTTTATTTTAGAGTCAGATGGAATTAAAACCAGTTCATAATTACCATATTCTTTCTGAATTACACAGATTTCACTTACAGCAGCAAGATATTTCTGTCCAGTCTGCTGAATAGCAGCAATCTGATCAATCAGGTTTCTGAATTTTGCCGGAATTCGCATTCCTTCTGTCATATGCTCCACAGGCAAACCTGAAATAATAGGAACTGTATTCAAATCAATTTCATTCATCGAACGTTCAGGAAACAAAACTCCATTTTTATCAATCTGAACAGCAACACTTCTTCCATTCTGATTAATAAAAGTCATTGCAACAGGTTCCCGTTCTACAACAGAAATATAAATTCTGTTTGGAAAAACTTTTCTTACAGTTACAGAGTCAATTCCGCTTACACTTGCAAGAATAGAAACAGCAGAGTATTCATTAAATTCATACCAGTTTTTAGCATTCATTGGACGCAAAAGATCCACAAGCTCTCGTGCAGAATAGTTTTTTTGACCAGAAACAGAAACCTGAGGAGCATTCAAACTTGGACGAATAAATTTATAAAAAGCAAATTCAAAAAGAATACAAATACTAAGAAGAGCAAAAATTACCTTAACAGCACTTGTTATCTTATCTTCAGACTTTTGATTTCCACCCTCTGTTTTCTTAGAAACATTAAAAACATCTTCATCTTCGTACTCTTCAAATCTAATGCTAAAATCACTCATAAATTCCCACTCCCTCAATACTTTCTATTTCTACAAATTCATTATCTTTATAATCATTATCATCTTCGGTATCACACCTTGACGAATTAACCACAAATCCACACATACACATAGTAATTATAACTGAACTTCCACCCAGACTGAAAAACGGTAGAGGTATACCAGTAGAAGGCAATGCTCCACAAACGACTCCACAATTTATCAAAGCTTGAAACACAATCATTCCGACAAATCCAAAGGAACTAAAAGCTGCAAATTTATTTTTACAAAAAAGAGCAACTTTAATCCCTCGCCATGCAAAAAAACCAAGCATTATAAAATAACTTATAACACCACCAAGCCCCATCGCTTCTGCCCAGCTGGCAAAAATATAGTCTGATTGAACTTCTGGAATTTTATTACTCTGAACCAGATTAGAACCAATACCAGCACCCCAGAATCCTCCAGCGCTAATCGCCCTTTTTGATGTCATCGTCTGATAATTTCCAGAATCCAGATGTTCATTTGGATTCAAAAATGAAATAATTCTTTCAATTCGATATTCTTTTGAAAGAAAAAAATACAAAAATCCTAAAGCTGCAATAACTCCAACAAACCAAATCCACCTTATTTTCATTCCACAGCACCAGAAAAAAATACAGCAGAACGTATACAGAAACAAAGAAGTAGAAAAATCCTTTTGTAAAAGAATCAATGCTATAAAAAACAGCATTACAACAACAGCTTTAAATACATTTCTATCTTCCTTCAACAGAATAGAATGCTGTTTATCAAAATAGTTTGCCAGATAAAAGATTAAAGTCATTTTTACAACCTCAGAGGACTGAAGCGTAAAATTCATAGGCATTTTTACCCATCGTCTTGCTCCATTTTTTTCAACAGACAGACCTGGAATAAATGTCATAAAACAAATTATTAAAGTTATTATTGTTAATGCTGGTATAAAATTCCTTATTGCTTTTATAGGAATCATTGCCATTAAAAGGAACCCTGCAAACCCAACTGCAACACATAAAAACTGACGTCGAAAAAAATAAAACGAATCGCCAAAAAGTCTTGAAGCTGAACTTTGTGAACAAAAATAAAGTGTAAATAATCCAAACCCAAGAAGAAGAATAACTGACAGGGAAAATCCAATATCACTCTTTTTATATTGTCCAACAGGACGATCAGCAAAGAAGCAGTAACTACCCACTTTACTTTTCCTCCTTTACAATAATTGGAACAATTCTTTCCAAAGCAATACCATGACTTGCCTTCAAAAGCACAACGTCATTTTCATGTGCATGAGCAAGAATCATTTCTGCTGCTTCATTCATTGCTTTTTCATCATGAGAACAAATATATTTCACATCAGTAAAACCTGCTTTTATAGCCATTTCGTAACCATGTCTCATTTCTTCGCCAACAAGAATCATAAGGCCAGGTTTTGTTTCTATTGCTTTTTTAGTAACTTTTTCGTGTTCTTCCTTAGATTTTTCACCTAATTCAAGCATATCACCAAGAACATATACTTTTTTATTTATGTTTTTAAGTGAGCAGCAAAAATCAAGTACATTCATCATTGAATCAGGATTTGCGTTATAACAATCTTTTATAAGAGTTATATGAACACCATTTTTTAATTCAACATTTATTGTTTCCATTCTGCCGGAAACAAAATCAAAATTTTCAAGCCCGGCTTTTATCTGCTTGGCAGAAACTCCCAGAGCATTTGCTACAACACAAGCACCAAGAGCATTGCGGTAATTGTAGATTCCAGGATTTCTAAGATGAATTTCTTCATTCTGAAATTTAAAAACAGAACCTTCTAATCCGCAATCCTTAATAAATTCTGCACCACCATCTTCTTCAGAAACAGAATTTCCATAATAACAAATTTTACCTCGTACATTTTCACCAAGAAATTCTGCATAATCATCTTCAGCAGGAATAAAAGCAATTCCATCAGAAGGAACATATTTAAAAATCTTTCGTTTCTCAATGGCAATATTTTTTCTACTACCAAGAATTCCAATGTGAGCTGTTCCAACGTTTGTAACAAGAGCATATTTTGCCTTTAATACAGCCGCAATTTCACCAATCTCATTTTTGCGGTTCATTCCCATTTCAAAAACGCCAACTTCATGTTCTTTTCGAATGTTAAATACAGAAAGAGGGAGACCTGTTTCAGAATTAAAATTTCCCTGAGTATATACAACATTGAATTTCTGTTTTAATACAGAAACAATCATTTCTTTTGTTGTTGTTTTTCCACTTGAACCTGTTACCGCAACTTTAATAAGATATGGAAATTTTTCTACATATGCCGCAGCTGCATACTGCAAAGCAGTCAGTGTATTTTCTACAATTACAAAGCACACAGATTCATTTTTTGCAGCCATTTCGTTGTAACGAACTTTTTCAAGATTATATTCCTGTTCAGCAACAAAAATTACTGTTGCACCCTTTTCAATTGCCTGGGGAATATATTTATGACCATTCTGAGACTGACCAATAAGCGGAACAAAAAGAGAGTTTTTACAGACATTTCTGCTGTCAGTTACAACTGAATCAAAATAAAAGTTTTCCTTGTTTTTTTCACCAACAATAAAGCTTCCATACATACTGTCCAGAACTTCATCTGCTGTCATCAAAGATTCTTTAATTTCCTCTCTCATTTTTTATCCCCATTCATATCTACTCGAACAATATCCTTTGTTTCTGCTTTATGCATCCCAAGTTCGTCAGTAGCTATCCTTTTTATTCTATCTGTACTGGAAAGAAGACTTATGTCACTTACCAGTTTTTTATTCTGTTCAATCAAGCGTTCCTGTTTTTTTTCCAAATCAGAAATTTCTCTGGAAAGTTCCGCATATCTTTTTATCTGGAACGCATAAGCGATAAGAAGAAGGGGAATAAGTGCCGCAAGGATATATGTAAAAACTTTTTCCAATGCCTGTTTTTTCTTAAGTTTCATCAATACCCCTCAACACCTAAAAGATGATATTCCGTTGCATCCCGAAGTTTTCTTACAACCCGGAGCTTTGCACTGCGGCTTGGCGAATTGATTTTTATCTCTTCGTCAGTTGGACCAACCGGCTTTCTGGTAAGAATTTCAGCACAAGGTTTACCGCCACAACGGCATTGGGCAACTTCAGGTGGACACACACATTCCCGTCCTAAATTCCTAAAGTAATTCTTAACAATTCTGTCTTCCAGAGAATGAAAAGTGATTACTCCCATTTTTCCACCTGCATTCAGATTATTAAATGCATTGTGCAAAGCTTCTGGAATATGTCGCAATTCGCTGTTTACAGCAATTCGCAAAGCCTGAAAAGTTCTTGTTGCAGGATGAATAGGTCCATGACGATAACTTCCAGGAACAACTTCATAAATAATGTCAGCAAGCGCTTTGGAAGATTCAATTCTTCCATTCGCACGTGATGCAACAATACCATGAGCAATCCGTCGGCTAAGTTTTTCTTCGCCATACAAATAAATCAAATTTGCAAGCTCTTCTTCACGCATACCATTTACGATATCTGAAGCCGACTCGTTTTCAGAGTCCGGATCCAGACGCATATCCAATGGTTCATCGTAACGAAATGAAAAACCGCGACCGGAACGTTCATAATGAAACACAGAAATCCCCAGATCAAAAAGAATAAGATCTGGCTTAGGATATTCTGACGGATAATTCCCATGAAAATCATTGAACCATCCATTATAAAAATGCATTCTGTTACCATAAGAAGCTAATCTCTCTTTAGCTCTAGCCTGAATAACAGAATCTGCATCGATACCAATTACATTAAGTGAAGGAAAATTAGAAAGAAATGCATTAGAATGTCCGCCTTCGCCAAGAGTACAGTCAACCATCCATCCATTTTTTTCAAAAGGCTCGCCAACTGGACTCAACCATTCAAGACAAGGCTGAAGCAAAACAGGAGTATGAACAATTTCCACTTTATTATCCCCACCAAATTTATAATTATCTAGAAGCTGATATTTTTTAATTCCTCGCTTGCTTCCAGAAATTTATCTTCAGTTTCAGTCAAATATGCTTTATAAGCTGCAGCATCCCAGAGTTCCAGATACTTATTAACTCCAAGAATTACACAATCTTTTGAAAGACAAGCATATTCCCTCAAACTTTGTGGGATAGAAAGACGTCCTGATTTATCAAATTCGATTTCCTGAGCTGGTGCAATGAATCTTCGCATTACAAGACGGTTTCTTTCGCTGAAAGGCGATGAGTTTTCCATCAATTTAGAAGATACATTTTCCCATTCTTCAGGGGTAAACAGCCATAAGCAGCGGTCTATTGACTGCGTTACAACAAGCACATTACTTGTAATTCCGGTACGAAGCTTAGAAGGAAACATAATCCTTCCTTTTTCGTCCAGAGTGTTTTTGTACTCACCTGTAAGCAAATTCACTCCACTACCTACCACTATTTACCACTTTTTCCCACTTACATACTATTTTAATTGAAAAATTCTTAAAGTCAATGGACTTTTTAACCGAAAATAAAAAAAATTTTAACAAAATTTATTTCTTCAATAAACATGTATAGCAAGTTTTATATATAGTATTTACAATAAAAAATTTGTCAGGATGAATTAAAATGATAATAAACACATATAACGAAAGTTCACTTCATAAAACACTCAAAAACCTGTACAGTTTAAACGAAGGTGACCAAACAGAGATTCAACAAGACGGTCACATTTACGATATACTTTCAAAAGACGGAACTGTTATAGAAATACAGACAGCAAACCTAAGTAAACTGTATCCAAAAATCTCAGATGCAATATCAAAAAATCACAAATGCATAATTGTTCATCCAATAATTGTTAAGAAAAATATTTTATTACTTAATAAAAACGGAGAAAAAATTTCCTTCAGAAAAAGTCCAAAAACAGAATCAATTTACTCTTTGTTCAGAGAATTGACCGCTATCTACCCACTTTTACTAGATAAAAAAGTTACATTGAAAATACCATTAATTTCCATGACAGAAATAAGAATAAAAACAGACAGGCCAGTCCAAACTGCAAACAGAAAAAGACGTTTTAAAAAGGACTGGATAAAAACAGATAAAAAATTAGAAGAAATACATAAAACAATCACATTGAATTCATACAAAGATTACCTGAATTTACTACCAGAAACATTACCAGAAACATTCACCTCTTTAGATTTAAAAAATGAATTAAAAAAAATTAATACCTTGCCAGCAAGTGCCGTAAACATGGCTAACATAATGATTTGGGTTTTATGCAAAATGGAATTAATAGTAAAAACAGGAACAAAAAATAAGTTTTTCACTTATAAAATAAATAAAAAATATTCAAATAAAAAACAATACGGAACATTTGAAATAGTTAAATAAAAAAGGGGCTGTCCAATAAGTTTGCATTACGGTGGTTGAGTTTATCGAAACCACCACATTTAGTGTGATGGTCATTTCGACAGGCTCAATGACCACTGCAATTTATACTTTTGGAACAGCCTCTTCTATAACTTAAACCAGTTTACCAGTTATCAGCCATATCATCTTCGTCATGATTTTCCATATCATAAAGATCTGTTACACAACGCAAATCATCAAAATATACATAATATGTACCACGAGCAAGCATTGGGTTACAGTCAACACGGAAACCAAGAATACGAACACCTGGACGATCTCCGTAGTAAGCACTATGCTGAACAATACCATGTTCGCTATCTGGACTAGGAGGAACTACACAAGTAAGTTTTTTCCATCCACTAAATCCAAGGTTTCCCATATACAATTCATAATCACGACCAAAATAATCTTCAATCAAAATATAAAGATCATGACTCTGGTTACGACCACAAACCCACATAGAAATTGTTTTTGTAATCCCTTCAATTGGAATTGGTCTCTGAGAAGTTATATAAAAAGAGTTAATTCCACGTTTGAAGAATTCTACTTTAACACCAAGAACCTGAGTATCTTCATCTGGATTATTTTCTTCACCTTTTACAGGTTCTTTCATTGCTGGAGCACCAGCAAAATTTCTTGCCGAAATTACACCGTAATCCGGAGACATATGAACGTTCCATGCACCTTCTCTTTCAAATTTATCAAGAGATCTTTCACTAAGAGCCTGCATAGCAGAATCATTTCCTACTACTTCAGGATTAGGTTCATCAACAACACTGTTCTGTGCAAAAGCAACACTTGCAATTACCGCAACTAAAGCAACAGCTAAAAACTTTTTCATTAGTTAGCCTCCGAAGAAGAATTACTATTTCCACCATTATTACTATTAGGAACAGCACTACCAGATTCAGCATCTTCAAAACTCTGATCTTTAAGCTCATAACCATCATAAATAAATGAAAGTGAATTAGACATATATTTAAGATTATCCATATAGAATGTAAAATCATCTACATATTCAGCAGCATCACTACGAATTCTGAAACCAACCAGAGAAAGATTTTTTGGACCAGAACGAAGTCTAGAATGCTGGTTCATCCAGCCAGGAATTTTTACGATAATATTGCGCCAACCGTTGAACCGGAGATTTCCAGCAGAAAGAACATGTACACGACCATCAGCATCCCGAACCATTACTTCGAGATAATAGAGATAATTTGCTCCCCAAACCCAGAAATCAAGGTGATCAACTGTACCAACGAACGGAGGTTCAAAAGTCTTTCCATCTTTCATTGGAATGATTTCAAGCCAGTTATCACCCTTTCTGTTATAAGCTGCCTGAAGACCAAAAACTTTTGGTTCAACATCAGCTGGCTGGAAAGGTTTCAAAGAATTTGGAATTCCATTGAATCTGCCAAATTTTGGATAACCTTCTGCAACAAAACGGCTGGCATTAACTGTCCATGTCCATTCCTTTTCTGTATCAAAGTTATCAATTACAAATGTCTCTACACTTTTCTGATGTGGCTGGCTAAATGCCGGAATACACAAAACGAAAAGAAGAGCAAGATTTACAAAGACTTTAAAGCCCTTTTTCATGTAAAACTCCTTCAACATATTACATTCCGAAAAATGGGAATGCCTCATTAATAATATCGGAATAAATATCTAAAAAATTACTATTTAGTTAGCATACCAAATTCATTTAAAAATTTAAATAAGCCATTATCAATTATATTTACACATTCTATCTTTGTCAAATTATTTACAAAAATTAAAAGCGTCCTTTCAATTATTTTTTATATAACTGTAAGATTTTATCATCATATTTATGTAAGTATTTTCAATAATTATAAACTGTGATACTATGAAACATCTGAAAATTCTTTAAGATTTTCGGAACAATAAAAATCGTGTAAGGTCATGAGTTACACGATCAACGAAACAAATTGGAGGTCATTAAAATGGCATTAGTTTCAGCAGTAGAAATGGTTAAGAAGGCAAAAGCTGGTCATTACGCAATTCCTGCATTCAACACAAACAATCTTGAATGGACAAAATCTATTCTTGCTGGTATTCAGGAAGCAAAATCACCAGCTATCATCCAGACATCTGAAGGTGCTGCAAAGTACATGGGTGGATACAAAACAGTTGTTAATCTCGTAAAAGATCTTTACGAATCAATGGGTATCACAGTTCCTGTAGCTCTTCACCTTGACCATGGTACTTATGAAGGTGCTAAAAAAGTAATCGAAGCTGGTTACACATCAGTTATGTTCGACGGTTCACACTTTGACTTTGATGAAAACGTTGCAAAATCAAAAGAAATCATTGAACTTGCACACGCAAAAGGCATGTCAGTTGAATGTGAAGTTGGCGGCATTGGTGGTGAAGAAGACGGTGTTGCTTCTGAAGGCGAACTTGCTAATCCAGAAGAATGTAAAAACATCGCAAGTCTTGGCGTAGACTTCCTTGCAGCCGGAATCGGTAACATCCACGGAAAATATCCTGCTAACTGGAAAGGTTTGAACTTTGATCAGCTTGGTAAAATCAACACAGCTGTAGAAGGAAAACCACTCGTTCTTCATGGCGGTTCTGGTATTCCTTTTGACCAGGTAAAGAAAGCTGTTGAACTTGGTGTTTCAAAAGTAAACATCAACACAGAACTTCAGCTTGAATTTGCTGCAGCTACACGCAAATACATTGAAGCTGGAAAAGACGTTGAAGGAAAAGGATACGATCCACGTAAACTTCTTAAACCAGGTTTTGATGCAATCACAGCAAAAGTAATCGATTTGTGTAAAGCATTTGGTTCAGCTGGACAGGCTTAATCAGAACATAACAATAAACTGAATTAGCTAAAATCCCGGTTGTTATCAGCTGGGATTTTTTTTGCAAAAAAAAGCTGCCTGATTCGTATCAGACAGCTATAAGACACAAGCTATTTTACTACCACCTGCCCTTCTTTAAACTGGGCAAATTTTGTGTATCCCTGAGTTTCAAGCATGCCAAACTGAGGACCTGCTTTTTTAGCTTTTTTAATAACGCTTACTGTAAAATCTTCCCTAAGCTTTTCAGCAGCCTTAAGAACATCAGGATAAGAAACTGAATCATCATAAAGCAAAGCACACTTTTCCTTTGCATCTGGAATTTTATAATTCTGTTCAAGAAGAATATTACAGATTCTTTCAAAACCAATTGAAAAACCAACAGCAGGAATATTCTGACCTAAAAATTTTCCAATCATATTATCATAGCGGCCGCCGCCACCAACTGCGCCGCTGAATTCAGGACAGGCAATTTCAAAAACCATACCTGTATAATAACCCTGACCACGCACAAGATTAGGACAATATGCAATCTTATATTTGCCTCCACTAACCTTTTCTGCAGTAGAAATCACATATTTCAAATCATTAGCAATTGATGAGTCAGAACACTTTGCACTAACTGCATCAAGTGTAATCGAATCAGAAGATATAAAATCAACTAGAGCTTTTACAGCATTGTCCGGAAGCTGCTTTTCCTTAAGTTCAGCCTCTATTCCAGAAGCACCGATTTTATCAAGCTTGTCAAAAGTTATGCAGACAGAATCAAGAGTCTCTGGAGCAAAACCCATAGTTTCAAGCATATTTCTGAGAATACGTCTATCATTTACATTGATGGTAAAATTATTAAATCCTATGTTCAGCATTGCCCTTGCAGTTACATCAATAAGTTCTACTTCTGCATTGCAGCTTGAATCACCAAGAATATCTATATCACACTGAACAAATTCCCTTAAGCGACCTTTCTGAGGACGTTCTGCCCGATACACACGATCAGTCTGAATTACTTTAAAAGGAAACTGAAGACTTTCTTTATTTGCTGCAAAAAAACGGGAAAGTGGCAAAGTCAAATCATATCTAAGCCCCATATCTGACAAAGTAGCAGCAGAAGGATTATTTGCCAAAGCAGAATCCAGCTTGTCACCTCTTTTTAAAACCTTAAAAACAAGATTAAGATTGTCTCCACCATCTGACTTGTCAATATTTTCAGAATCTTCAAGAATCGGTGTGGAAATTCTTTCAAAGCCGGAAGCACGGTAAGTTTCAAGAATTTTACCCTGAATATAATCACGGATTCTCTGTTCCTGAGGAAGAATATCTTTCATCCCCTTCAAAGCATTTACTTTCATTATTTACCTCAAACTGTTACCAAATATTACAAAAAAAAGGCAGATTTTACAATAAACCGCAGTTTTAAGAAATGCCCTCTTCAAAAAAACTCGTTCAAAGCATCGTTTTTTTTCATAAAACATTACAGTTTTATTTTATTCCCATTGTATGCCCTAAAGCTCAGAGTACTCAATCCGCTCCACGAACAAAATCTTCAAATTGAATGCCAGCTCCATTATCAACATTGCGAGAAAGAGTCGCGCCGCAAACTATAGAAAGCCATTCAGGACTGATGCCTGGCGATAAAATCTTTTCCGTTCTTAAAACCCCGATATCTTCAGCTTTTATCTTTTCTCCTTTCTGCATTGAGCGCATGAAATGAAGGGAGCGGTTAGTTCTGCCGTAATTCACTTTTTCAGAAGGTGCAAGTTTTTTTACGCCATCACCAAGAACTTCGCAAACTTTGTCATTTCCATAAGACTCGGAAAGCTGATTAACTGTTATTTTCTGTCCCTTATCAGAACCATACCTGCGCATAACAGCTTCAGTCTGATGAATACAATGAACCATAATTGCAAACTGTTCCGGCTCCAGTGCAACAGGATCATCAAGCCCCCTTGTTTGCCTGCTTAATGTAATATGCTTTTCAATAACATTTCCTCCACACATAGCAGTCAATGAAGGAACAAGAATCGGATCAAGACTGTGATCACTTACACCTGTTTCAACTCCGAAAATATTATGCAAATTCTGAACAAGTTTTACATTATATTCAGATTCAGGAGCGGGATAACTTGTAATACAATGCAAAAGAGAAACTTTTTCAGTGCCAAGAATCTCAATAGCTTTTTCTATATCAGATAGTTTGGAAACTCCACTGGAAACTATCACAGGAATCATCGGTTTTCCTGATTTTTTTTGCTCTAACCGAAATGAGGCCAGTTCTTTTAACATTGGAAAATGATTTAATTCAGGAGAAGCGATTTTTACAGCATCCGGCTCTATTTCAAGTAACTCTCTTAGCGACCTTACACCAAAAGGCGAACA
This sequence comes from Treponema sp., assembly GCA_017381365.1. GTDB lineage: Bacteria > Spirochaetota > Spirochaetia > Treponematales > Treponemataceae > Treponema_D. Next base: position 74,573 of record JAFOCI010000056.1, on the reverse strand, counting down.
CACAAACTGAACACCTTTTGAGTGAGCATAATCAAGCATTTTTTTATAAAAAGAAACAGAACATTCCAACTGCTTAAATCTATCGTATAATGGAATATTACCTGCAGGAAGTTTTACAAAACCAGTATCAGGATGAAGAATTTCATCAGCATAGACCCATTGAAATTTTACAGCATCAGCACCAGCTTCAACAGCCGCATCAATCAATGCAAAAGCTTTATTTTCATCGCCTTCATGGCTAGTTCCAATTTCTGCAATAATCAGACTCATTTTTCGCCCTATTTTAGTTCATTTGCAAAAGTTTGAGCTCGCAACCTGTTGGAATAAATTTCCACAGAACCAAAAGGTAGCCAGCCATGAATAAATTTAAACCACTGTACATTATCAGAAGAAATAGAAGACCCTTGAACCTGTAGAATATCACCTTTTCTGCAATGTCCTAAAATTTCAGAATCCCACTCCGTTGTCTTTCTGAACGCCACATACGGTTCTACCACAACAGCCCATTCTACATCTGGAGACGTAGCAAGAGGATATGAGTTATCAAATTTTATCTCATTATTTTTTTTACATCCAGCAAAACTCAGAAATAAAAAAAACAAGGATATTATAACGACATTTTTTTTCATTTTTTTAATTCAATTGCTTTTAAGACGTATGGAAGAATTTTTAAATCGGAATCCACAAAATTATCAACAGGAATTTCATCAGGATAAACCCATTTATAAGCCTGATGTTCTGTAAGAATAAACGGTTTTTCAATTCCATCATGCTCAAGAGACACAAAATAAGCATTCAGATAACACTCTTTTCCCTTATGAATAAAAGAATTAGAAGTAATCTTTTCTCCAGGTTTTGCAACAACCCCAAACTCTTCTCTCATTTCCCTTACAATTGAAATTTCATCTGTTTCACCAGGATCAACTTTACCGCCTGGAAATTCCCAGCGGTTCCCCATGTCTCCAACAGGATTTCTTAACGCAATTAAAATTTTATCTTTATCTGTAATTATGCAAGCTATAGAATTACTCATTATAAAAATATCACTCCTGGAACAACAAAATGTATTATACCAACAATTATACTTATTAAACCAACATATTTTCGACAATCTATGATAATAAATTTTATCATATCATTCAATTTTAAATCAGTTATAGAATCTTCAAAATAACTATTGATAAGCATAGAAACGGAAGCAGCCAGACATACTATGGCAGGTATTAAATCTCCAAAAAGAAAAATCCCAGAAAAAGGAGAAAGTAATAACATTACAGAAACAATAATTCCTGAACACCCTAAAACAAATTGAACTTTACTTGAAGTTAAAAAAGATTTTTCAGAAAATAAATCTTCAAAAGATCCATGTTTTTCTTCAAGAAAAGAAACATCATCATCCTTTTCAAGAGTATCTTCACAAGACAATGCCTTATCTTTATAAAACAGAATAAAGCCAATCAAAATATTAAGTAATACCGCTAAAAAATAAAACTGTTCCATAAAATTAACCCTTATATTTTCGATCTATAACCGTAACCATTTTTTTAGTCTCATCAGATGTTTTTAATTCAGTTACAACTTTTCGTAAGTCATAATCATGAAATTTATTTTTTAAATTTATTTCATCGCCTGTAAATTGAAGTCTTTCACTATAAGAATCCACAATAAAACCTGATTCATCAAGAACCGAAATAACAACATCAATCAACAAAGGTGTTCCAGCATTTTTTTTCTTTTTAGCCTGATTTAATTTAAGACTTACGTAAACCGTTTCATCAAAAGAAAATGCTGAAACCTTTACTGTTGTTCCAAGAAATGAAATACCCGTTTTATTGAGATAAGCTGAATAACACCAGCCAAAAATCATTATAACAATAATGCTTAAAAAAAGAAATTTATTCCCTCTTGTAGCAAACATAGTGCCAAACAAGCCTTTTTTTGAAACATTAAATTTCCCTGAGTAATAATCCTGCACTATTTTTGGAGCTCTCGCAATTCTTTCTTCCCGATTATAATAATAGACAAAATTATTATCTTTATTCTCATAACCTTCAGAAATTTTATCAAAATCCATAGAACTCCCTATTTTAAAACAGAATCTATCAAAGCATCTGTTCTCCACCAGACTACTTTAGCAGAATCTTTATCACATAACAATGCAGAAATTATTCCTTCCGAAGACAACGAAAGCGAATAATACATAATTTCGTTGAAATTAACGTTCAAACTACGCTTTATCACATTCTGTGTTCCAGGCTGCACCATCATTACATCAAAACCTTTCCCTGTTGTAACTACAAAAAATAACCAGTTATTCTTTGTTACACCAAAAAAATCATAAGGCATATGATATATAAGTTTACTAAAATCTTCTGCAACAGATTCCTCATAAGCAGAAATGCGAAGAGATTCTCCATATTTTCCATTCTGAACATTAAGTGGATACACAACTGATTTTACATAATTAATACCAGACTGAGTTTTTGACTCTGCATCAACATAGGGGTAATAATAATCAACTTTTATATAAAGCCGTTCCGCATAACAATCCGGAACAATATTCTCAATGGTAATAAAAAGATCATTTTGAGAAACAGCAGAATTTACAGATTCAGGAGAAATTTTTGGAATAGAATTCAAATTTACAGGAACTTTATAGCGCAAAAAACCTTTTGAATCAAACCAGAAAACGCATAATCCAGAGTTCGTTGTACAAACAACCACCAGTTCATTATTTTCCGTTGTAAAAAGATTTTTTATATTTGGAAACGGAGTTCCTCCAGGACCCTGCTGACCAATATAGTCAACCGACGAACCATCGCTTGTAAAACGTAAAATTACCTGACTGTAAAGAAGATTTTCTTTTTCATCCTGTTCATTCCTTTCTTTTGGAACTACCCCAACAGAATACATATATTTTCTAGAATCAACAGAAACAGTACCATTCAATTTAAATGGATAAGAAACAGGCTTCCACATTGCAGGATTTGCTTTTGTTCTAAGTTTTTCCTTATCACCTGAATAAAAATCTTCGCTATAATATAAAGAAAGTAAATCTCCATACGAATTCAAAGAAAGAATTTTTTCTGATTCGCCATTAACAATATAAAAAAAACCATCTCTCATTGTTAATGACGTATTTATAGCACCGATTTTAGATACGTCAAAAAGGTTCAATTGTTCTTCAAAATTTCCGTAATTCAATTCAAAAAGCTTTATCTCATCTATTGACAGAATTTTTTCTGCATTAAAACAAGAATAAAACAAAAGGGAAAGAAAACTAAAGAGAACAACAGAAACCTTTTTCATCTATCTTCCACAGCACTGCTTATATTTTTTTCCAGAACCACAAGGACATGGATCATTGCGACCTGCCTTAGGAACAGTTCTTCTAACAGTCACATTTCCACCCTGAGTTCTCTGCTGCATGGCACCACTAGCAGCTGCACGTCTTGCCATATCACCACTCATCTGACTTCCAGCCTGTCTCTGAGCTGACTGAGTAATATTTTCTGCTTCTGAATGATGTGCGTTCATATTTTGCTGTGCACGCATTGCAGCCTGCTGTCTCTGAGCCTGAGCTTCAGGACTTAACTGAATGCGAACTTTGAATACACGGGACATAACTGTTGAGCGAATCGAATCCAGCATCTCATCAAACATATTAAAGCCATCAATCTTGTATTCTGTAAGAGGATTCTTAGAACCATAAGAGCGAAGACTTACAGCTTCTCTAAGGCCTTCAAGAGCTTCCAGCTGATCAAGCCACTTTTTATCAATAACCTGTACATACTGATATCTGATAAACATATTAAGATTGTCTTTTCCAACAAGAGTCTCTTTTTCTGTAATATCATTCTGAAGAGCTGCTTCAAGAGCTTCTGCAGTAAGACGTTCCTCTGGAAGTGCAATACCGAAAGTATTTTTTACTTCATCATTCAAAGCGTTGATTGCTTCATCCCGCTTGTTTCTTCCTGCACGTGCGTAATCATAGAACATAGCCTCAACAGTATCCCTTGCATTATTCATTACACGGTCTGCAAGTTCGTTATCTGCAAGAATTTCATCACGCTGATTGTAAATTACTGTTCTCTGTTCATTCAAAACATCATCATAATCAAGAAGATGCTTACGAATTTCAAAGTTGCGGTCTTCAACCTTCTGCTGAGCTTTTGCAATACCTTTGTTCAACCAGGGATGATCAATTGGCTCTCCAGGTTCCATACCAATACGAGTCATCATTGCTTTCATCCGTTCACCACCGAACAGACGCATCAAATCATCGTCCATAGAAATAAAGAATTTCGAACGACCAGGATCTCCCTGACGGCCGGAACGACCTCGAAGCTGATTATCAATACGTCTTGATTCATGGCGTTCAGAACCAATTACATACAAACCACCGCATGACTTTACTTCTTCATTATCTTTAAGCCACTGCTCTTTTTCAATTTTTAAAGCGGCTTCAAACTGTTCAGGAGTTGCATTAGTTCCAGCACGTTTCCGAGCACGGAATTCTGGGTTTCCACCAAGCTTAATATCCGTACCACGACCTGCCATGTTAGTAGCAATTGTTACAGCGCCTTTTGCACCTGCTTCAGCAATAATCATAGCCTCACGAGCATGATTTTTCGCATTCAAAACTTCGTGGCGAATACCTTTACGAGTAAGCAAAGCACTTAAATGTTCTGATTTTTCAACAGAAACCGTACCAACAATTACTGGCTGACCTTTTTCATGAGCAGCAGCAACTTCCTTTGCTATAGCTTCCCATTTATCCTGCTCGTTCAAATAAACTTCATCATTTTCATCGATACGGGCAACAGGTCTGTTAGTTGGAATAGCAACAACATCAAGATTATAGATTTTATTGAATTCCACAATTTCAGTTGCAGCAGTACCAGTCATTCCCGAAAGTTTATCGTACATACGGAAGAAATTCTGGAAAGTGATTGTTGCAAGAGTTCTGTTTCTCTGTGCAATTCTAAGATGTTCCTTTGCTTCAATAGCCTGATGAAGGCCATCACCATAACGGCGGCCTTCAAGAACACGACCTGTAAATTCATCTACAATCTGAACCTGACCATCTCTTACAAGATAATCAACATCTATTTTATAAAGAACATGTGCACGAACAGCCTGTGTAAAATAATGAACGTACTCAAAATTTTCTTCATCTACAACTTTTGAATCTGCAGTAATAAGATTGTGCTTATGAAGAATCTCATCAATCTTATTGATACCTTTATCAGTGAAGGAAATTCTCTTTGATTTTTCATCAACCTTATAATCACCTTCAATCTTCTTACGCTGTTCAGGATCCATTTCAACTTCATCAGGATAATCACCAGTTTCAGGATCTTTTTCAACTTCTTTAAGCTGATCTACATATTTGTCAACTTCATGATATTTATAAGTATCATCTTCACCCTGTCCAGAAATGATAAGTGGTGTTCTAGCTTCATCAATCAAAATGGAGTCAATTTCGTCTACTACACAGAAATTGAAACCACGCTGAACTTTTTTATCAAGATCAATCTGCATATTATCACGCAGATAATCAAAACCAAATTCATTGTTTGTTCCGTAAGTAATATCACAGTTATATGAAATTTTACGAGCTTCGTTATCCATATCGGAAAGAATTGAACCTACTGTCTGACCAAGATATGCATAAACAGGGCGCATCCAGTTAGCATCACGTTCTGCAAGGTAATCATTGACTGTAACTACATGAACACCTTTTCCGCTCAAACTGTTAAGATAAACTGCAGGTACACACATGAGAGTCTTACCTTCACCAGTTTTCATTTCTGTGATTCTACCTGAATGAAGTACAAGAGAACCCATAATCTGAACATCATAAGCACGTTCACCAAGTACACGATAGGCAGCTTCACGAGCAAGCGCAAATGCTTCTGGCAGGATATCGTCAAGAGTTTCGCCCTTGGCAAGGCGATCTTTTAAAATCAAAGTCTGTTTAGGAAATTCTTCAGCACTAAGAGATTTTGCCCATTCCTCTTTTGCATTAACAGCAGCAACAAGAGGACGGAGTTTTTTTACATCACGATCATTCTGAGATCCAAATAATACGGTTAAAACTTTATCAACTAACATAATACTTTAAATATAAAGTTTTTTTGCCAGTGAGTAAAGAAAAATCACTTTGTTTTTACACTTCCAGCCCTAAATAATGGCCAGAACCTGTAAGAAGCCGAACCAAGAATATATTTTTTGTTTACATACTGTGGCTTCATGTTTGAAAAATATTTTACAGAAAATTCATCGAAATTGGTTAGCGAAACAGCACTTTCATCGTAGGAGTGGCGCATATCAAGAGAATTGAATCTGTTGTCTCCCATCATAAAATAACAGTTTTCTGGAATATATACAGGATTTCCGTCTGCATCATTTTCAGGGAAAACCGGCATATTTCTCTGATCAAGAATCAAAATATAGAAATGCAGATCAGAAGCCTGTTTTAAAAGACTTTTAATTTCTGGATCTTCATAAATATCTTTTTCAGAGTACCCTTTATTAATTAAATCCGCTGTTTTAAGATAAAGTTTGCCGGCACAAAGTTTTACCATCACATTTAACTTATAGTTTGCCTCGGCATAGTAATCATAGCCAAAAACTTCAAGACTGTTTTTAGAACTTTGATAATTGTCGTAATTTTTCTGATAAAAACCGCTTGTATATGAAAAAGATTTTCCAAGTCTGCCAGATTGATACCAGTCTGTCATAAAAGGTTTGAACCAGGATTCACAATTTATACTATTATTAAGAATCTTTTTTGTTATACCATAAAAATCTGAAAACAAATCATACTCAAAAAGAGAAAATTCCGTATTCTCAGAAAAATCTTTTCTTTTGCAAAGATACTTAAACGAATTAAAAATATCCTCACATTCCTTAGAAGCAGAATACAAATCCAAATCTCTGCGATTTTCTTCAATTTCAAGCATTGTTTTATATTTATCCTGTGACAGAGGATATACCTGAATACCATTTTTTAAATTTGTTGAAAAAGCATTAAGATTCCATGCAGCAAATTTTTTATCAAGTTCTACAGGAACAAATTTAGAATCTTTTGAAGTTCGTTTGTAAAGAATTCCATCCTGCATTACAAGTTGTTCACCAGGAAGACCACAAATTCTTTTTACAAGAGGATCAGCTTTAGGCTCCCCATGCTCATCTACATTAAGATTTACATTTGTAAAAGTAAGCATATAAACAATCTGAGCAATAACAGTTTTTACTTCAGATTTTCTATCCATACTGTAATGAGGATTTCTAAAAACAATCACATCTCCACGTTTATATCTTTTTAAACACGGAATACCTACTTCACTTAACGGAAATTTTGGACCACTAAGTGTCTTTGTTACAACAACCCTATCTTTTATAAGAAAAGAAGGTACCATTGACTCTGACGGAATAACATACAATTGCAAAACAAAAATTTGAATAAGAAGAACCATAAAAACAGCTTGAACCAATGCATCAATCCAATCCAAAAGCTCAAACAAAATCTTTTTTACTGAAATCTCAGGCGTAATAAGCACACTTTTCTTCTTTTTATCTCCAGAATAATACTCAGGAAAAAAGCGAGAAACTCTCTTATCATTTAAGAAATAAAGAATTACCAATGAACAAATAAATTCAGAACACCATAAAAAGACTGTAATAAAATCATATACTAAAGAAGTACTAAAATTACCTGCTCTGCGAATAATAAAAGAAGTTAAAAAAACAAATGGTGCATACTGCAAAAATTTTTCTACGATTTTCAAATATTTTAAATTTTCAGCTTTTAATAGCTTAAAATAAATGAAATAAAACATTACAGCTGTAAAAGAAACATTTAATAAAAAAGCAACAGAAGATACATCAAAGTGAAAAGATAAAGATGTTACAGAAAAAAGAAAAGATGATAATAAAAAGATATAGCTAGGAATACGAATTTTATTCATATTCCTACTATATCAGATTTGTTCAAAAAAATAAAACTATTATTTTAAACAAGCAGCGATTCTTTCAAGAACCTTTTTTCTGTCCAATGGTTTGATGATGTAGTTTTTTGCACCAAGTAACAAAGACTTCTTAACAAGTTCTTCCTTACCAAGAGCACTTACCATTACAACACGAGCAGATTTATCAAAATTCATAATCTGTTCAAGAGCTGTAATACCATCCATCTTAGGCATTGTAATATCCATAGTTACAAGATCGATATTTGGAGCAAGTTCCTTGTACTTATCAACGCCTTCTTTTCCATCGGCTGCTGTGGCAACAACTTCGTAACCTTCACTTGTCAAAATCTGACCAAGCTGTTTAGCAACGAACATTGAGTCATCAACAATCATGATACGGAAACATGTACCGTCTCCTCTCTGTCCTTCAGGTGGACGCTCATTGATTGAAGGAAAGTCATTTACTGTTTTCATAATATCTATCTCCCAAAATTATGCACGTTCGCGGATTGCTACGTTAACTTCAATTTTACCACATTCCGTAATAAGAGGAACAATAAGTGCCTCAACATTTTCAGAACCACCACCTAAAGCAGCAATTTCCATCTGCTGACCAGCAAACAAAGCTGGAGGTGTCAAGTCAAACTTAAAGTTCAACTCATGCAACTTAGTTACAGCCTGTGCTGTAATAAGATTAGCCAATTCACTGATTGTAGCCTTTGCCAGCTCATCAAACTGAGTCAATTTTTCGCCATTCATTTTTGAAGCGATATTAACAGCAGTTTCCAAAGTCATATCAAAAAGAACACGACCCTCTACATCACCTGCAAGACCAACCAATGCTGCAACACCCATAACAGGCATCGCTGTTGATTTTAAATAAAGATTTCCACGTTTTACATCGGCATCACCAAGCACTTCCTTTAGTACTCTGAATGATGTCTCTACAAATGGATTAATATATTCGACTCTCATTAATAAAAACCTCCAAATTTATTGTTTCGAATATGCTGTAAGAGCACCTTCACTATGTTCCATAAACTCTTTTACATGAGAAATAGACTCATTTTCGCCAAGGAACAAAGTTCCATTCCCTTTTAATTTTTCTTCAAAATCAGAAATTACACTTTTCTGTGCATTTTCATCAAGCAAAGATAATAAATCACGTGCAAAAATCAAATCAATCATCGGTAATGCATTTGTATGCTGACAGTCATGATATTCAAACATGATGCTGTCTTTTATCTGCTGATTGAATGTACTTGCACCTGATGCAGTTTTTGAAAGATAAGGAGCAACCCAACCCGTCGTATCTTCAGGAGAAACAGTCATTGCAGGAGCATTAGAAACACTCAACAAATCAATATCCTGTGCATAAATACGAATTTTTGCTTCTGGATAACGCTTTGCAAGAACACAAGCAAGGCTATAAGTTTCTGCACCAGAAGAACATCCTGGATTCCATACAGCAATCTGTTTAGCGCTGTTATCAGGCAACATATTATATATTTCATCAGAATATTCTTTTGTCCAAAGCTTATCTGTATTTGCAGACCAGAAAGACTTAAGAAATTCTTTTGCATCTTTTTCATTCTGAATCTGAACAGAAGAACCAGAGCGTTCTTTTTTCCACTCTTCAAAACGATGCTTTACCCAACTTTCATTTAATTCAGTTACAGTAAATTTACCGTAAGTCTTAAGTCCCTCAACTACAAACTTAAAATCTTTTGACTGAGTTATATCTTCTACAACAGGTTCTGCGGCAGGTTTTGCAGTGACCTTAGAAGCATTTTCATTTACTGGAACACTAGAAACAGAACTTTCCGCCTTTTTACCATCAGCTGGTTCTGAAACAGGATTCATTTTAGCATTTTTAGCTTCATTATAAGAAGCTTCTATTTTTTTAGAAATACTTGCCTGTCTTGCTTCAAGTTTATATTCTTCTTCATCTTTAGACTTTGAAAAAATTCTAGAAATATCAAGAAGAATGTACAATCTTTTATTGCTTTCTACAACTCCAGAAATATATTTAATATTAATATCAACAAAAAGAGGATGTGGTGGCTGAATAGAAGATTTCTGAACACCTACTACCTTATCAATTTTATCAACAATAATACCAAAAGTCTGATCTTCAACTGTAAGAATCAGAAGATTTCTTAAAGCCTCTGGACTCTGTTCAGGAACATCAATATTGAAGAAAATTCGCATATCAAGAATAGGAATAATTTCACCACGAAGGTTATATACACCTACTACAAAAGGCAAAGTATTAGGAACATAAGTAAACATTCCTGCCTTTGCTATTTCCTTAACATACATAATATCAATGGCATAATCTTTTCCAGAAAGTGAAAAAGTAACCATCTTAAAATCAATAATATCCTGAGCTTTCCGATCCTGAGCAGCATCAACATTCACAGCGGAAACAGCAGTAAGATTTGTATTGTCATCAGAAATTAAAATAGATTCAATAGTCATATAAACCTCACTTCCTATAAGCTCATCATCTGATTTGCATCAGCATCCTGTTTAAGACTAAGCTCAAGCAGCTGACTTACATCAATAATCAATGAAACAGAACCATCACCAAGGATAGAAGCTCCTGCAATTCCAGGAGAAGCGGTAAACTGATCCTTCAAAGGCTTAATAACAACATCTTCTTCACCAATCAAAGAATCTACCATTACACCAACTTTTCTATCTTTTGAACCAACAATAACGATATTACAGTATTCTTCCTGTTTTGCATCCTTAATTCCAAAAAGTCTTGAAAGACGCAATACACTGATAACTTCATTACGAAGGTTCAATACTTCATAATTATCAATTGTCTTGATTTCGCTAGGCAAAATACGCTGACTTTCGATAACTGATGCAATTGGAATAGAATAAATTTCTCTACCAACACGAACAAGTAAGCCCTGAATAATAGCCATTGTCAAAGGAAGCTTGATACTGAATGTTGTACCCTTTCCTAGTTCTGAGAAAACAGTAACAGTACCATTCAACTTTTCAATCATTGTCTTAACAACGTCAAGACCTACTCCACGACCAGAAACATTTGAAATTTTATCAGCAGTAGAGAAACCTGCTTCAAAAATCAACTGATATGCTTCCTGATCTGTAAGAACTTTATCAGGATGAATAATTCCACGCTGAACAGCCTTATTTTTAATCTTTTCTACATTAATACCAGCACCATCATCTGTAATTTCAATAACAATAAGGTTTCCTTCATTAGAAGCCTTAAGTAATACATGACCAGTTTCTGGTTTGCCATTTGCAACACGAACATCAGGAGCTTCAACACCATGATCAACAGAGTTACGTACACAGTGCATAATTGGATCAAGAAGATCTTCAACAACAGACTTATCAAGTTCTGTGTCTTCACCTTCAATCTGAAGATCAATTTTTTTGTTCAAATCACGAGACAAATCGCGAACGACACGAGGGAAACGACTGAAAATCTGGTTAATAGGAACCATTCGAATCTTCATTACACCTTCCTGAAGTTCCCCGGCAATTCGTCCAAGATTCTGTGTAGAAGAACGGAATTTTACGGAAAGATTTTTTAGATTTGTTTCATTATTCTCATATATTGTTCCCAAATCTCCCAAAGATTCTGTTATTTCTTCTCTAATTTCTCTTGCAGACTTTCCATTATTCATTTCATCAAGATAATGAGGCAGAGATTCCAAAAGACGATGTATTTTTTCTTTAAAACCAACCTGAGTTGTCTGAAAATCAACAATCTCATTGTTTAATGTATTTGAAAGCTGGTTAAAAGAGGCTTTTGTAATTACAATTTCACTGACAAGATTCAAAAGGTAATCAACGCGTTTTGAATCAACACGAAGAACAGAACTCTGCTGAGAAGCTGCATGATCTTTTTTATCTGCAGGCTTTGCTGCAGTTTCTTTCTTTTCTGCTGGTTTCTCAGTTGCAGCTGGAGCAGCAGGAGCTGTCTGCTGAACTGCCGGAGCTTCCGTAACAGCAGGTTCTTCCGCAACAGCAGGTTCCTTTGCAGCAGGAACAGATGCTGAGCCAGCTGCATCCGCACCATTAATCTGCTGAGCATCTGTACATACGGTTACATCACCAAGAAATGCTGTATCTTCTATAGTACTAGCATCAGAATCAGATGCTATAAAATAATATACACATTCATAGAATTCATCTTCGTACAATGCATCAAAATCTGGAACAGTTTTTAGAACACTTCCCAAAGCTTTTAATGCCGCAAAAACCTGAATTCCACCTACAGAATTCATTGGATTATTTTCATCAAACTTGACAGCAACTCGCCAGATTTTCTGATTACCTTCACATGCTGTTTTAAGTTCATTAAATTCATCTTCTGTAAGTTTTGGATAGTTAAAAGGACTATTTGCAACAGGCGCTGGCTGAACTGGAGCCGGAGCCGGTGCAACCTTTGGAGCTGATTTAGAACCAGAACCGCCAGTTTTCTTTTTATCACCTTTTTCAGGAATATACGATTTAAGCTTTTCTTCTATTTCTGAAATATCTTCGCCATAAACTTCACCATCTTTTCTGGCTTCCATCATAGCTTTAATAACATCAATAGAAGTTAAAAGTATATCAACAACAGATTCACTTACCTCAAGGCGATCAGAACGAATTTCATCAAGAACATCCTCAACCTTGTGAGTGAATCCAGAAAGCTCGTTCATCTCTACTGTAGCAGAGCCACCCTTCAATGTATGCGCCGCACGGAAAATTTCATCAATCGCATCATGATTGGTTGGATCGTTTTCAATTACGAGTACATTGCTTTCAAGAGTTTCTACCTGCTGTTCAGCTTCAGCAAAAAAATCTTTTAATAATTCTTCATTGTTAGGATCAAGATAATCACTCATATCACCTATTATATAACGTATTTTCCATAATTCAAGCAAATTAATTACACTTTTTTATTCAATTTTTCATTTTTTCTTTTTTCTAATGTTATCTATTTCATTTTCCGACAATCAGAACATATAAATGGAGCAAATTTTAGTATGAATAAACAATTTAAAGTTGTTGCCGCCACCGTGTTTTTTATCACAACTGCCTGGTTTTCTCATGCAGAAATTGCATTCAGTGGATTTGCTGGTGCAAAAGCAGATTTTTATTCCAGTGACACCAGCGATTTTGATCCTGCACTTAACTTTCAATCTTTTTTTTCGGGTCAGTTAAGTTTCAATAAAAATGTAATTTTGAATGCAGAATTTTCATTACAAACTGAAGATATTATAGAAAATTCATTTTATGAAGAAGTTCAGTCAAACTTTAAAATAGACGAAATTTCACTTATCTTGCGACAGCAGTTTCTGTCCGTAACCAATTACATAAGTGCCTTTGTTGGAACTTATGAACCGATAGGTTCAGATATTTTTTTACGCAGACAATTTGGAATTCCAGCTATTGCATCAAAAATAACAGAAAGCTGGCTTGGCCTCGCAGGCTCTATAATTTATCCTATGTTTGGAGTCGGTGGAGTAGAAATTATACACTTTAACACAGTTCCATTGGCCACAGGTGTTTACATTTACGTTAATCATGAACTTGAAGACAGTTATGTTATAAATGCAGATTACAGATTTGCAGGACATTTCCGTTATTTCACTTTTGATCTTTCTGGAGGAGTTGGACTTCCTCTTATTGATGATAATGACAATTCTTATTTCAGAATTGATACTGTCTACGGACGTGCCGGTGCAAATATTCTTATTGGTAACACATACACAACATCTCTGTTTATTCAGGCCGGCATATCAGAAATAAAAATTAAGAAGAAGAATAACAAACTTGATTTTAACGAAGATTCCGCATACCTTCTTTTTGAACCAAGGTTCAGAGGAAAAAAACTTCAGGCTCACATAACATTATTCAATATTCCTCAAAATTCTGTGAATGATTTTATATTCATCAATGATACAGTTGGTGCAAACTTAAATATATTTACAGATACAATTGTTGTTAAAAACAAAACTATGACTTTTGGAATCAATTCAGCCCTTAGTTTTCCTGACAAGAATATCAATGACCTGATTTCAGAACCTGATAAAATTATGGACGACTATAACATAAATATAGCACCTTACTTTACAACTTCGTTCTATAATGGAGAAGTTCATTTTATGAGTCAGTTTAAAATTTCTGAAATTATTGATTCAAATTTTGGTTCTGCATTTAAATTTAATCTTGGATACAAGACCCAGTTCTAATAATTAAAATCGGTTAAAAAACACCCTGAACCGGCGATTGCTGACCCAGGGTGTTTTTTATTCACTCAGATTATTAGAAAACAAGCTTAGAAAGTCTTTCGCAAGCTTCGTTTACGGATTCCTGGTGACCAAAAGAACTGAAGCGGATGAAGCTTTCTCCTGCAGGACCGAATCCAGAACCTGGAGTTGTTACAACATTTGCTTCCTTAAGAATTTTGTCAAACACATCCCAAGATTTAAAGCCAGGGAACTTAGCCCAAACATAAGGACTGTTTCCTGTAGAATAGATTTCTACCCCAGCCTTTTTGAAATTTTCCCCTTTAAGTGTATCTTCAATTGTCTTAACGTTTACAAGATAGTAGTCGATAACATCTTTCATTGCTTTGATTCCTTCTGGTTCAAGGCAAGCAATACCACCAGCCTGAACAACGTTTGAAGCACCATTGAAAAGTGTTGTCATAACGCGGTTCCAGTCCTTATTTACGCTTGTACCATCTGCAAACTTAAGTTCTTTTGGAACAATACTCCAGCCAAGACGAACGCCAGTAAAACCAGCTGGCTTTGAGAATGAGTTGATTTCAATTGCACAAGTGCGGCTTCCTTCAATTTCAAAGATTGTCTTTGGAAGCTCTGGGTCGCGGATAAATTCACGGTAAGCTGCATCGTAAATGATGATACAGTCATGGCTGTTGGCAAAGTCTACAAGAGTCTTAAGCTGAGTTTTTGTAGCACATGCCCCTGTAGGATTATTTGGAGAACAGAAATAAATCAAGCTGTTCTTTTTTACTACTGAAAGATCAGGGAAGAAATTGTTTTCTGGAGTACATGGCATGTAAGTTACACCTTTGTATCCTTTTCCATTGTTCTTACCAGCAGCACCAACGATTACAGAACCGTCAACATAAACAGGATAAGCTGGATCCTGTACTGCAATCTTTACTTTTGATCCGAACAAAGTCTGGATTCTGGCAATATCACATTTAGCACCATCAGAAATGAAAACTTCATCTGAAGTTGCCATTCCTTTGTACCATACTTCAGCAATTTTAGCGCGGAGTTCTGTATTTCCCTGTTCATCACCGTAACCAGAATATCCTTCTGGGGTAGCAAGACCAAGTGAGTAATCAGCCATTGCCTGTGCAATAAATTTTGGCAATGGTTCTGTTGTATTTCCGATTCCAAGACTGATGATTTTAGCCTGTGGATTTTTTTCTTCAAACTCGCGGCGTCGGCGAGCAACTTCCGGGAATAAATATCCCGCTGTCAAATTGGCAAAGCCTGTATTTCTTTTAATCATAATAAGTTTATTTTAATAATACGGATTTTTTTTATCAACAGGAAAAGAGAAGAATCCACAGATGGACACAGATTTTCACAGAAGGGTTTAACAGCAGATGAACGCAGATTCACACATTTTTTATCCACAGATGGACACAGATTTGCACAGATTTTTTTCTGTGTGTATCTGTGAATCATCTGTGTGTATCTGTGTTTTTTTTATTTACATGCGTTCTTTAATTGCTGCAATAAATTCCCATGAATTGAGAATCTGTTTTGCTTTTGGTTCAGCAAGAGCTGCAAGATCACCTGTCATGTAGCCTTCTTCGATTGTATCCAAAGTTGCCTTTTCAAGTTTCTTTGCAAAATCAACCAGATCCTGAGTTCCATCAAGTTCACCACGCTTTGCAAGAGCACCTGTCCATGCAAAGATTGTTGCAACAGGGTTAGTAGAAGTTTTTTCACCTTTAAGGTAACGGTAATAGTGCTTCTGAACCGTACCGTGGCTTGCTTCGTATTCAAATTCACCGTTTGGAGAAACAAGAACACTAGTCATCATAGCAAGTGAACCACAAGCTGAAGCAATCATATCAGACATAACGTCTCCGTCATAGTTCTTACAAGCCCAGAGGAATCCACCCTTAGACTTCATTACCCGGGCAACTGCATCGTCGATAAGTGTATAAAAATATTCAATTCCAGCTTCATCAAACCTGGCCTTAAAGTCTTCGTCGAATACCTTCTGGAAGATTGCCTTAAAGTTTCCGTCATAAGTCTTAGAAATTGTATCTTTTGTACCAAGCCATACGCTGATTTTCTGATCCAAAGCATAGTTAAAGCAGCAGCGTGCAAAGCTTTCGATAGAAGCATCAAGATTGTGTATTCCCTGAATGATTCCAGGTCCCTTCATCACCTGAATAGTCTTTCTGATTTCCTGACCGTCTTCACCAGTAAAAACAAGCTCTGCTTTTCCAGCGCAAGGAGTTTTGATTTCGCAGTTCTTGTAAACGTCACCGTATCCGTGGCGGCCAAGTACTATTGGCTTTTCCCAGCTGGAAACATTGCATTTAATGTTGTTTACGAAAATTGGAGAACGGAAGATTGTTCCGTCCAGTTCACCACGAAGAATTCCGTTTGGTGAAGGAGTAAACTGCTTAAGCTTGTATTCTTCCATGCGGGCAGCATTAGATGTGATTGTGGCACATTTTACGCCAACGCCAAGACGTTTAATAGCGTTTGCTGCTTCATAAGTAATTTTGTCGTCAGAATCGTCACGAGCCTTAAGACCAAGGTCATAATATTCTGTCTTCAAATCAACATAAGGTGTAAGGAGTTCGTCCTTAATAACCTTCCATAAAACACGTGTCATTTCATCGCCATCGAGCTCTGCGATAGCATTTTTCATCTGAATCTTTGCCATGCTTTAATTTTACAAATTTAAAAAAAATGTGTCGATATATTTTTAGATTTTTCTACAAGATTCCGCCAAATTTCAAATCATTCTGCAGGCAGAACGACAAATAACGCTCACTGTCCTTTACTTCAGAAAAACCTGTCACATACAGTTCAGATTTAATTTTTTTTTCAAAACCTATTGACTTTTTGCCGATAACTTCTCTTTCTGACTCCACATCAAAGGCATGACGAACAACTCCATCCCTGGAATCAACAACTTTGATTTTTTCGCCACACACCATCTGAATTTCTTCTGCCATATTCAAAAAATGGGTACAGGCAAGAACAATTGCATCACAACCGTTGCTTTTAAAAAAATCAACAGCAGGCTTTACAGCAGCAAGCCGCTGCTCTTCTGTGGCAAAATAATATTTATGCTCAATAAAGGATATTAATTCTGGATCACCCCGACTTATCACCCTGCAGTCACTGGCAAAATCAGAAATAAGCTTTTTAGTATAGGGATGATTTACAGTAGCATTTGTTGCCAAAAGTCCAATTATTCTTGACTTTGAAATAATAGAAGCAGGCTTAATCGCAGGAACGGTTCCAATAAAAGGTGTAAAAGGAAAACGATTTCGCATTTCTTCCAATGCCGTTACAGACATAGTATTACAGGCAATTACAATTGCATTAGGATTCCATTTATCAATAATTTTTTTTACACATTCACAGGATTTTTCTATGATTTCTTCTCTGGATTTTTCCCCATACGGAAAATTTTTTGTATCACCAACATAAATGCAGTTTGCAGCAGGCTTTCTTTCCTTTAAATATTTTAAATAAGGCAATCCACCAGTCCCAGAATCCAAAAAAGCAAAATTTATATCCATACTTTTTAAATAATAATGATAATACTGAATTTTGAAAATAGTTTAATTAAATCTGTAAAACCACTTTTAAAAACTTAAAAAACACCTGCATACAACTCAAAATCAAATCTGATATTTGACTAATTCTATACAATAAACTAACATTTTTATATGTTTTCTCTGAATAAATGTCTTGTAAGAGCCTGCCATAACTTATCAATCTCAACTATCGGCGAAGACGGCAACATAGCTGAAGACAAAAGCTATTGTCTTGACCATTCTCCAAACCCGGGGAAAATTCAGCAGGATATCTTCAACTACATAAACACTCACGAAAAAATTGTTGGGCTTAACGCATCTGGTATGACTTTTCTTAACATGGATTTATCTGGAAAGCGTTTCTACGGCTGCAATTTTATGCACTGTACCTTCACAAACTGCCATTCCAAAGGTTTACGAAGCCGAATGTCTATGTTTGACAGCGCAGTTTTTACTGACTGCAATTTGATTGAAAGCAACATCCAGTTTTCTTCTTTTGCAGGCTGCACATTTTCACGTGTACTTTTTACTTCCAGCGATATGGTTCAGGACAATTTCAACGGAATCAATTCCATTCAGACTTCCTTTGATGATACAGATTTGTATAATTCCAGGTTCATCCGGTCAAAGCTTGTAAATACTTCATTCAGAAACTGCAACTTAAAAAAATCTTATTTTTGCGAAATTACTCAGGAAAATACATCATTCAAAATGTCCAATACCCGCGAAGCTATTTTCAGCGAAAAAGGCAGTGAAATCTCATTAGACATTGGCGGAAGTGAATCATCTGTAAGAGGAGAAATTCTATGAAAATTTATTCTCATCTTAATGCAGGAAGTTTTTCAAATACATACCTTATTTCCAATGAAGCTACCGGCGAAGCAATAATAATTGACCCTGCAAAAATTTCAGAAGAGCTTATAAATCAGATTGAAGACAATAACCTTAAACTTGTTGCACTTCTTGTAACTCATAATCACGGAAGCCACGTTTCTGGAATCAAAACTTTGCTTAAAATTTATTCACCAAAGATTTACGGTGCTGATTATGAAATTGCTGGAGAAAACACAAATGTAATCACCAGCGATGGCACCCTCCGTCTTGCCGGCCTGATCGTTAAGTACATGACCCTGCCAGGTCACACGTCTGACTCTATGATTTACCAGATTGGAAATGCAATTTTCACAGGCGACTCAATTTCTGCAGGAAAATTAGGAAATACAAATTCCAGTTATTCAAGTCACCTTTTGAGACGAAACATAAACGATAAAATATTTTCACAACAGGAAAATACCGTTTTATTTCCAGGACACGGTCCACCAACATCTGTTGGTGCAGAAATAAGATACAACATAGACATGGATGAAGAAGAATAATCTTACCGCGTTACAAGAGCTACTCGCCCACAGGATAATCCCCAGTTATCATAAGCGTAAGAATTCATTATTTTTGCAGCATCTTCGAATGTTTCACCATTATTTTCACGAACCCAGCGACTCAAATCTGGCATTGCATTAATTACAGTGCCACGATTAGCACAGTGCACAAAATACTGCGCAACGTTGCCTAATGGCTGCTGCATTATATAAGCCATAAATTCATTGTGCATAAGAAATTCATCTGACGGATCATACCCTAAACCTGGCTGACTTGCCCAGAAACCTTTCATAAATGCCATTGTATTATTATCAACAGTATAATAAACCGCTGCAACAGCATTTCTAAAATCCTCATTTATGAAAAATATTCCATGCCAGGCTTCATGAGCAATAAAAGATTGCCGTAACGCCGCAGTTGATTCCCGTGATATTGAAATTACTGCGCCACTACCAGGAACATAACTGTAGGACTCTGCCTTGATTACTCCGCTCTGCAGTAATATATCTCGCAAAAGTAATTCTCGTTCATTCAAAACATTCTTCATATCCATTGCTTTTGTAAAAAAAGCCGCAAGCGTTTCTGCACTGTAATCATGGGCATGATAACCATGCATGTTTCCTAACTGTTCATCTGTCAGGATAAATCCTCTAAAACCAACTTTTTCTGCAAAAAAAGCAAGACGCCTAAAAAAGTCAGCCTGAACTTCATAATCAATTGTATCAAAAAATAAAACACCAGGAAAACGATCCCATTCATAAATTTCATAATCATGACATCGCCAATTTGAACTTTTACTTGAAAGTATAAGTCCTGGATCAGTCTTTAGAGGAACAGTAACTTTATTAACTTCAACAGGAATCAGCGTTTTTGAATTTTCACTCATTATTAGTTTAGTAACAAGCTGTCCATTTTCTGTAAAATCATATGAGCTAAATGGAGAAATCAAAGTTGAAGTCTGTAATACACAGTCAGTAACATCTTTTGTACGACGCAAAGAAATTGTATCACCACCGGCATTAAGCCTGACTCTCAGCTGATTTTTTACATCTCCATAATCTTCTGAATCAGAAAAAGAAATTTCGACTTTAGGCATTACAGTCTGGCGTGAATTTTCCACAGGAAAAACAAAAGAGCTTCCTGAAAAATCAAAACCTTTATTGGTTTTAGAAAAGCTTCCGCCATTGGAAGAAATTCCAAAAAACGGAATTTCTCCAGTATAATCATAACCAATCTTAGCCTGTGCAATTATGAAATCATAAATTTTAATCTGATAATCTGAAGAAATAATTATTCCCACTGGAAGCTGTTTTTCTGAAAGATTTTTTTCAAGACATAATTCATTTGAAAAAAATGACCAGCCTTTATTTTTTTGAATAAAATTTCGTAAGTCACATCCAGAAAGAATTCTTTCTCCGTTTTCTATGATTTTTCCACGTTTATCAAAGTCTGTATCATAGAGAAATCCATAAGTAAAATACTGAGGATAAGCAGTATATTTATCATACAAACTTCCTTTCTGATTTTTTACACCAACCCTGACATTTATACCGACAGAACCATATAAATCATAATATTTTTTTAGAGCATCCAGCTGATTTTTCGTAAAAAGATAGCAAACTGAACCTTTTTTTATTTTGCCAGAATAAGATTTGGAATTATATCCCAATATTTTCCCGGCAGCTTCACTGGAATTATCAAAAAAAACAGAAACTTTTGAAAAATGACTACGTGCTTTATAAACTGAGAAAAATATTAAATCAGTCAATAAAAATAAAATAACAATTAAAATTAAAATTTTCTGTTTTTTTTCTAACGCTTTTATCTGATTGATTAATTTTAAGAATTTTAATTTCAGAACCTTCAAATCAATTTTCATAAATCAATACTACTATCTTTAACAAAAAAATACTATATTTGTGGTATGGACTTAATCATAAGACTTAATCCAAGCACTGAACACCAGCTTATAAAATTGCAAAAAAAAATTTTACTCAGCCTTAACAGTTCTTTCGGTAAATCAGTATTTTTTCCACACTACCCGATTCTCTGCTTTTTAACAAATCAGTTATTTACAGATAAAAATATCCCGAAAATAAAAAAAAATATAACCAATTTTTCAATAAAAAATATTAAAATCGAAAATTCTGAATTACTTTTTACTGTTGAAATAAAAATTGAAAACATTTCAGTTGAAGAAAAAATTCTTGCAGGATTTACAGAAACAAAAACGGAATCTAAGATTCTTGACGAGCTGAACATAAAATGCCGTTCGTTTCAAATTGCAGAACTTAAAAAAACAGGGTTCACATACGAAATATGGAACCCTGTATGGTGCAAATTAAAATAAACGCCCACATGAACGAATAAATTAAATGCTGCAAAAAAGTCTGCAGACTCATTATTTTTGATTACATTACGTCTGAACCACGATCCATAGCAGTCAAACCAGTCTTAACATATTCAAGAATTCCGAATGGTTCAAGAAGACGGATAAGGCTTTCAATTTTATTCTCGCCTCCAGTTACTTCAACAATAATACTTTCAGGAGCTACGTCTACGATGCGTCCGCGGTAAATCTCACATGTACTTACAATTGCAGCACGATTTTCACCTGTTGCCTTAACTTTAATTAATGCCATTTCACGCTGAGTTGTCTTGCTTTTTTCGCAATGTTTTATAGAAATCACCTCAACAAGTTTAGAAAGCTGCTTTTCTATCTGTTCAAGGATATAAGTATCTCCATTAACAACAATTGTCATTCGTGACTGACCTGGATTTCCAGTTTCACATACAGTCAAAGAATCAATATTATAACCACGGCGACTGAAAAGTCCTGAAACACGACTTAAAACACCAGCATGATTTTCTACAAGAACACTTAATACAAATTTTTCCATTTTTATCTCCATTTAAAAGGGGCTGTCCAATAAGTTTGCATTACAGTGGTTGAGTTTATCGAAACCACCACATTTAGTGTAGCTGTCATTTCGACGAGCTCAATGAGCGCTACACTCATTACTTTTGGGGCAGCCCCATCGCATAAAGGTGTTGTATCCAGGCTTGTAAATGCGACGCATCTTAAAGCTTGAATGATAAAAAATTACACAGACGTAATTCTCATCACACCTCCAAATAAATTAAATACTATATCCTGCTTCTGAATAAACGCCCAGCAGACGAATTTTTTCCACAGATTTTTTCAGTTCATCAAGAACTTTCTGTACATATTCTTCACACTGCTGCTCCGATTCCTTAAGTTCTGCATCTGCATAAAACCAGTAATGCCACGGCTGACCGTTTACAGGACGACTTTCCAGACGGGACAAACTAAGTCCATACTTCTGAAAAATTCCAAGACATTCGCACAATGCCCCAGCCCTGTTTTCGATACTGAACATAAATGTCGCCATATTCGGAAGCTTACCATTTAATTTTTCACTATTTTTTTTATTATTGGCAGAAATTATTACAAACCTTGTATAATCTCTTGGGTCATTCTGAATATCTTCCTGAAGAATTTCAAGATTATAATATTCAGTTGTTACCGCACTTGCAATGGCCGCATTTTCAACAGAACCTTTATCTGCAACAATTTTTGCCGCTGTAGATGTAGAGGACGCATCGATTTTTTCCCAGTTACGGGTTGCAAGAAACTTAGAACACTGAGCCAGCCCCTGAGGGTGCGAAAAGACCCTCTTTATTGAATCCAATGTTGTTCCTTTTGGAGCAAGCAGTGCATGCTGAATTCTAAGATGGAGAGCGCCAACAATCGAAACATCTTCAAAATCAGAAAGGTTATCATAATTCTGATATACAGAACCCGCCAGAGAATTTTCAATAGGAACCATTCCACAGTCTGCTTCGCCACTAAGCACAGCCTTGAAAATTTCCCTGAAGGATTCCACAGATTTACTGTCCGCCTCGCCGTCAAAATATCTGGTAACCGCCTGTTCTGCATACGCCCCAGGCTTACCGTTATAAGCACAGATTATTTTGCCGTTTTTCTTTTCATTAACAGTTTTTTTATCAACTTTAGCCAGAATATCACCACGAATATGAACAACTGATTTTCCCACAACTGGAGCCATTGCTTCAATATCGTGCATAAGCTTATCAAACATCTCCGGCAAAAGAGCCTGAGGCCCGTCACTAAGAGCTTTTTCAGGACAATTATGAACTTCAACGACAATACCATCTGCCCCGGACGCTATTGCGGCCAATGCCATAGGAGAAATTTTATCACGCACACCAACCGCATGGCTCGGGTCAACTATTACAGGAAGATGAGTCATTCCCCTTAAAACGGGAACAGCACTTAAATCAAGAGTATTTCTTGTTGCCTTCTCGTAAGTACGAATTCCACGTTCGCAAAGTATTACATTTTCCGCCCCGCCAGAAAGCAGGTACTCCGCAGACATAAGCCATTCTTCAATTGTTGCGCAAAGTCCACGCTTCAAAATAACAGGAAGTTTAGATTTTCCGACCTCTTTTAGAAGATCAAAATTCTGCATGTTTCTTGCGCCAATCTGAAGACAGTCAACTCCATATTTTTTCATTATGGAAAGATGTTCTGCAGCAATAATTTCCGTAACAACAGGAAGACCATATTTATCACCGGCTTCCTTCAAAAGCTTTACGCCTTCTTCTCCCAGTCCCTGAAAAGAATAAGGACTTGTTCTAGGCTTATACGCTCCACCTCTCAACATGCAGGCACCGCTCTCTGCAACACACTTTGCAATCTGAAACATCCGTTCCCTTTCTTCTACTGCACAAGGTCCTGCAATAACTGCAATACGCTTACCGCCAATACGAATTTTCTGCCCAAAATTATTATTCAGTTCAACAACAGTATTTTCCGGCTTGAATTCACGGCTTGCCATTTTGTAAGGTTTTGAAATAGGTATAACCTTTTCCACCCCAGGAAGAAGATTTACATCAGAGGGATCAATTCTAAGCTGTCCAACAGCCGCAATAATTGAAGCTTCTTCACCAGAAACTTCATTTGTCTTAAAGTTTTTTTCGCCAAGAAAAGCTTTTATTCGTTTTTTATCAGCTTCAGAAATATCTTTTTTTAATACAATTACCATAACTGCCTTTAAACATAAAAACACACGGAACAAAAAATATTCCGTGTGCTGCAAAAAAACTGCATTCAGCACCAGAATTTGTACAAAATGCAGAATCTTATTCACAACTACTACATCTGCAATCTTTTATCGTTCTGGATTAAAAGAAACAGTTCTAAGTACATCTCCAAATACACCGGCAGCAGTTACGCCTGCACCAGCTCCATATCCGCGAACTGTAAGAGGAATTGGCTTGTAACGTTCTGTATAGAATACAAAAGCATTTTCACCACCTTTTACAGTATACAAAGGATCTTCAGAACCAACTTCCATCATACCAACAGAAACCTTTCCGTCTTTGATTGTTGCGCCCATGCGAAGAACTTTATTTTCTTTCTTAAGATCTGCGATTTTCTTTGCAAAATAATCATCAACTTCCGGAAGTTTTTTAAGGAATTCTTCAACAGTTCCAGAGGAATCAAATGAATCAGGGAATACTTTGTAAAGAGTAATATCGTCAAGTTCAATATCAAAACCAGATTCACGGGCAATTATAAGACCTTTGCGGGCAACGTCCATTCCGTTCAAATCATCACGAGGATCAGGTTCAGTATAGCGCAGTTCCTTTGCTTCAAGGACAGCCTTGCTGAATGGAACTCCTTCATCAAGCTTACCAAAAATGTAAGAAAGAGAACCAGACATAATTCCGTTAAAACTTTCAAGCTTATCACCAGATTTATAAAGATTCTGCAAAGTATCAATAATTGGAAGACCTGCACCAACATTTGTTTCATAAAGGAAACGACGGTGCATCTTGTTTGCAGTTGTACGCAAAGCCTTGTAGAAATCCATAGACTTAGAGTTTGCACGCTTATTAGGAGTTGCGATACTCATACCTGCATTCAAAATATCAAGATAACGGTCTGGCAAATCATAAGAAGCTGTACAGTCAACAAATACAGGATTCAAAGGTTTTTTATCCTTTACAAACTTAATGATATCATCAACATTAGATGGACCAAATGCGAACATAGGCTTTTTCATATCTTCGCGCCAGTTTGTAAGATCAAGCCCATTTTCATCAAGGTTCATACCGTCAATTGTTGTGATTGCAAGAACCTTAACATCTACATTCTGCTTAAGAAGCTTTTCATGCTGGTCGCGGATCTGGTCAATCATAGTTCCACCGATTGTTCCGGCACCAAATGCAAATACTTCAACAGTCTGAGCTGTGTTAAAGAAGAACTGATGAACTGCTTTTACAGCTGTATCTGCATATTCTTCAGAAATTACAGAAGAAATACATCTTTCACTTGACCCCTGAGCAATAGCCTTGTTATTAATATCCTGACTTGAAAGAGCATTCATAAATTTAGCAGCAACGCCACGGTTTTTAATCATGCCATCACCAACAACAGAAACGATTGCACATTCAGTTTTGTTGATGATTGGATTGATGATTTTTTCGCGGATTTCAAGTTCAAATTCCTTAGAAACTGCATCACGAACTTTTTCAGATTCAGCTTCCTTTACACAGAAAGAAATTGTATATTCACTTGAAGACTGAGTAATCAAAAGAATAGAAGAACCAGCTGCACTTACAGCATTAAATATACGGCTTGCCATGCCAGTCTTATCGCGCATTGCTGTACCACTAACAGAAATAAGCGAAACATTCTTAAGGGCAGAAACACCACAGATAGAAGACTTGTCGCGGCTTTCAAACGGACCTTTACCGATGCGTGTTCCGCGGGCAGAAGGATTATGACTGTTCAAAGACCAGGCTTCAATTCCCTTTGCCTGAAGTGGTGCAAGAGTCTTAGGATGAAGAACTTTAGAACCAAAGAACGAAAGTTCCATTGCTTCTTCATAAGTCATGTCATCAACAAGAATTGCATCCTTTACAATTCGTGGGTCTGCTGTATATACACCGTCAACATCAGTCCAGAATTCTACGCGTTTTACGCCAAGAGAAGCACCGATGATTGCAGCAGAAAAATCTGAACCATTGCGTCCAAGAAGCCCCATGACAGGCTCAGAACCAGAACCTTTAATCCATGAACATACAAATCCAGGGAAAAGACAGATACGTGTCTGACTCTGATTTTCACCATCTCGGTAAGGAAGACAAGCTTCTGCAGTTCTACCGTAATCAGCTTCTCCTTCTTTTTGATTTCCTGTTGTAAAAAGAACTTTACGAGAATCAATAAGAATTACGCTCTGTTCCTTCGCTCTAAGAATATTTTCCATGATTGGAGCAGAAAGAAGTTCTCCCATACCCATAATGCGGCAGTATACAGTGTCTGGACATTCTCCAAAGCAGGCAACACCAGCAAGAAGCTTATCCAGTTCAACAAAATTAGGTTCAATTGAGTTAAGAACCTTTTCTGCATCAAAACCCTTTACTTTAGACTGAAGATCCAGACAAATCTGTTCATGCTTTTTTCTAAGCTCTTCAACGAAATTAGTAGAGGTATTCCCGGTGGTGCCAGCATCAATTGCTGCCTGAAGAGTATTAGAAACCCCGGCAACAGCAGAAACGATAACGCAAAGCCTGTCTTCTTTTGCACGATTAATGATGATATCTGCAGAACCAAGCATACGGTCTGCACTACCCATTGATGTTCCACCAAATTTAAGTGTAAGCATAATAACCTCTATAATTTAAAAATATAAATTATTTTAGTGAAAATGAATCAATTTTACAATTACCAGCACACAATGTACCCATTCATATCAAATTACATAAATTTGTTTTTCTTTACTTTATACAAAACTCGTGATAAAATAGATTGATTTTCTATATAAATAAACTAAATTAAGGAAATAAAAAATGAAAAGAAGTGTTTACACAATCGGCTCTTTGATTATTTTGTTCATTGCAGCCTTTATCTTTGTTCTCGTACCAATTTTTGCGGGTGGAAAGTTGCAGCAGAGTCTTCCACCATTCGGAAAATATGACGGAACAGAAATCAGATATGAACAGAATTCGGATTTCTCAAACTATGTTGCACGCTATGCTGATTATTACAAAAATCAGGGAATAGAAATCAACAACTCAAACTATTACTACATTTTCAACTATGCATTCAACACTACAGTAAGTCAGCTTGCATTTAAAAAAGCAGTTAAGAAAAGTGGTTACGAAGTTCCAAAAACTGCAATCAACAGAGCAATGATGCCTTACTTTGCAGATGAAACTGGAAAATATTCATCTAAGCTTTACAAAATTGCATTGAAAGACAATCCATCCAGAGTAGAATCTTTGAGAAATGAAATCAAAGAAACTCTTACAACTTCACGCTACCAGGAAGACTCATTTGGTGGTCAGACAGCTTTAGGAAAAGATACTCTTTACGGATTAAAATCTTCTGATGCAGAAACAGCATTTATTGAAAAAATGGGCGAAAATCAGAAAAGTTTTAATATGGCTGTATTCAATATGAATGAATATCCAGAAAGCGAAAAGATTGCTTACGGAAAAGCTAATTCTGAAAAGTTTGTAAAATATGATTTTTCTGTAATCACTGTAGATGATAAAGCAAAGGCTGACACAGTTGCTAAGCGTATCGCAAATAACGAAATCACATTCGTTGATGCAGTTGCTCAGTATTCAAATAAGTCATATTCATCAACAGATTCTGGAAAAATTAATAATAAGTATCATTTCCAGATTGAAAAGTTCCTTTCAAACAAAGAAGATATGGCAAAAATTACAGCACTTGCTGTTGATGCTGTAAGCGAACCTGTAAAAACATCTGTTGGCTACACAATTTTCAGAGTTGATTCAGAAGCCGTTCAACCAGATTTCAAGGATACTGCAACAATCAACACAGTTTACAATTATCTTACTTCAAATGAATTCAGTATAATTGAAGAATACTACACAAAACGCGCAAATGACTTTGTTGAAGTTGCTAAATCTAAAAAATTCGATGCAGCCGTAACACAGTTCAATGCAAAGAAAGTAGAAATACCTGCATTCCCAGTAAACTATGGAGATCTTTCTGTAATCAGCAAATTGAATACAAGTCTTGATGGTCTTTCTGGTGCTTCTACAAACGAAACATTCCTTAAAGCCGTAAGCAAGCTTAAAGCCGGTGATTTTTCTGCTCCAATTGTAAATGGACGCAACATTCTTGTTCTTCAGCTTACAAAAGAAAACGTAAAACCTGCAGATCCTATTCCTGCAGAAGCTCTTAAAGATGAACTTTCAAATTATGATGCTTCTTCTGCACAGGCAGCTTTGCTTGCAAGTCCAAAACTTGAAAACAATCTTTCTGAAGTTTTCTTCAAATATATGATGAACAACAACTAACAGTTAATGATTGATTCAACAAATGAAAAGCCCTGCTTAATTAAAACTGAGCAGGGCTTTTCCATTCAATACAAATCTAAATTTCTCTATTCAAAATATAATCCTTCAAAAAATATTTTAACTATTCTGCAGAATCTTCAAGTTCTTCCAGGAACAATTATTCTTTGTTTTTCTCCTGCATTAAATTACGGACTTCAAGAATTGCTGAAAAAGATTGAAGAAAATTGTATTGTTATTGCAGTAGAAGCAGATAAGAATTTATACGAATTTGAAGAACAAAATGTATTTACAGATTCCTTAAAAAATAATCCGTTGATGACATTTGTTTCTCCAGAAAAACTTTTTGCTCTTCCAGAATTAATAAGCAGCATCAACAAAGGGCAATTCAGAAGATGTATTCGCATTGATTTTAGCGGAGGAACTCAGTTTTATCAGGACTTATATTCA
Organism: Treponema sp.; assembly: GCA_017381365.1. Taxonomy (GTDB): domain Bacteria; phylum Spirochaetota; class Spirochaetia; order Treponematales; family Treponemataceae; genus Treponema_D. Next base: position 45,569 of record JAFOCI010000056.1, on the reverse strand, counting down.
AAATTATTCCAGGCCTGCCAGAATTCTGTTGCTCAATTCTGGAAAAACAGAATTACTCTTGTAAAATTTGGCAGACGTTACTGTGCAAACATTTTTCGCAATCTAAAACTTTTTTGCAGTTCTAATAACATTGTAAAAACAAACAAACCAATCATTGTTATCGGTGCAGGAGAAAGCGCGCTGGAAACCTTACTTTCCATAAAAAATAAGAAAAGCAGATTTTTTATTCTTGCTGTTGATGCAATTCTTCAGACAATGAAATCATTAAACATCCGTCCTGATGCTGTAATTTGCGAAGAAGCACAGGATATCATTATAAGGGCGTTTACTGGCTGCTCAGATTTTTATGATTATCTTTTTGTAAGTGCCAGCACAAACCCAAATGTTACAAAGCTTACTCCAGACAAAAATATTTTTTATACTACTAAATTCTGCGAATCAGATTTTCTGTCTGAAATGATAAAAAACCAACTCTTGACCAATGTTATTCCTCCTCTTGGCTCTGTTGGCTTAAGTGCCGTGGAAACAGCACTCAAAATACGTCAAGACGAAAATGTTCCTGTCTACATTACAGGAATGGATTTTTCATATTCTATTGGCCAAACCCACGCAAAAGGTTCTTTTCACGAAAAAAACAGAAGATTCAATAATAACAGGTTAATTGGCGTTGAATCCTTTGGCAGCAGTTTTAATGATGATGCAAAAAAAATAATTGGTAAAAACAACAACCCGATTATAACAACTACCACCCTGAATAATTACTCACAGCTTTTTTCCTACAGATATTCTGGCACTAAAAATCTTTTTGATGTTGGAAAAAGCGGAATAAACCTTAATATTTCTGCAAAAGAGATTGCAGAGTGCGACAATACAAATGAAAATTTTACAATCACTTCCCAAAGAAAAAAAAGTGACAAACAAATTGAAGAATTCATCTTGCAGGAAAAGAATGCTCTATTAAGATTAAAAGACATTTTTACAGGGAAAATTGTATTGAACGAAGATAGCCGGAAAGAAGAAATCATCAAACTACTGAAAAAACGAGAGTATCTTTTTCTTCATTTTCCAGATGGCTATCAGCTGAATCTTTCCCAGGATTTCTTAAACAGGATAAGAGTTCAGATTGACTTTTTTTTGAAAATTTTAAAGTAAAAAAATGATAAGCCTAACTGAACAGCCGTTTTTTTTCTGTTAATTATCAGCTTCGTTATCTTTTAATACTGCAAGGAATGCGCTCTGAGGAAGTTCAACATCTCCAAACATCTTCATGCGCTTCTTACCTTCTTTCTGTTTTTCAAGAAGTTTACGTTTACGTGTAATATCACCACCATAACATTTTGCAAGAACATCCTTACGGTACGCACTGACTGTTTCGCGGGCAATAATCTGTCCACCGATAGCACCCTGAATTGCAACTTTGAATTGCTGATGACTAATTTCATTTTTAAGACGTTCGCACACTTTACGAGCACGGTCAGCTGCACTTGGCTTATAACACAAAAAAGAAAGTGCATCAACCGGCTTACTGTTCAAAAGCATATCAACTTTAGCAAGATCTGTAAGACGATATCCAATAATTTCGTAATCAAAAGATGCGTAACCGCGACTGTAACTCTTAAGCTTATCATAAAAATCAAACAGAACTTCTGCCAGTGGCATTTCATAGGTAAGTTCTACGCGCTTTTCATCCAGATACTGCATATTTGTCTGAGTTCCACGCTTCATCTTACACAATTCCATAAGAGAACCCAGATATGCAGCAGGTGTAATAATAGTTGCCTTTATATACGGTTCTTCTGCAGTTTGAATTCGTCCTTGAGGGTATTCACTTGGATTATCAACATAAATTTCGCTGCCATCTGTTAAAACAACATGATAGCGTACACTTGGAGCAGTAAAGATAATTGCCTGATCATAATCCCTTTCAAGACGTTCCTGAATAATCTCAAGATGCAGAAGCCCTAGAAAACCACAGCGGAAACCATTTCCCAGCGCCAAAGAATTATCCTTTTCGTAAACAAGACTTGCATCATTAAGCTTAAGCTTTTCTATAGAAGATTTAAGTTCTTCATAATCATTAGAATCCATCGGATAGATTGAAGAATAAACGACAGGTTTTACTTCCTTGAATCCAGCAAGGGGTGCTGCTGCAGGATTTACTGTACTTGTAACTGTATCACCCACATTTACATCACTTACAGTTTTCAATCCAGAAATAATATAACCAACATCACCAGCTTCAAGCTTACCTGTTTCTTCATAATCAATCTTAAAGATACCGCACTGCTCAACCTTATATTCAAGTCCAGTGCTCATCATTTTGATTACATCGCCCGTCTTAAGAGTACCTTCTTTTACACGTACATGAACAACAACACCGCGGTAAACATCATAATGACAGTCAAAAATCAAAGCCTGTAATGGAGCTTTTGGATCTCCTGTTGGAGCTGGAAAATAATTTACAATAGCCTCAAGAAGTTCATCTACACCTTCTCCGCTTTTTGCAGAAACAAGCTGAGTCAATGAGTCGTCAAGTCCAAGCTCCTTATCTATCTGAGCACGACAAGAAGGAATATCAGCAGAAGGAAGATCAATCTTATTAATTACAGGAACAATCTCAAGATCCTGTTCCAAAGCCATATACATATTTGAAACTGTCTGACTTTCTACACCCTGACTAGCATCAATCAAAAGAAGAGCTCCTTCACAAGATGCAATGGCTCGACTTACTTCATAAGAAAAGTCAACATGACCCGGCGTATCTACAAAGTTCAGCTCATAATCATTACCATCTTTTGCATGGTATGGAATTGTTACAGCCTGACTTTTAATTGTAATTCCACGTTCTCTTTCAATATCCATACTATCAAGAATTTGATTTTTCATTTTTCGATCATCAATAATCTTGGATTTCTGAATAAGTCTGTCAGACAGCGTTGATTTACCGTGGTCAATATGCGCAACAATACAAAAATTGCGCTTAAATTTCATATCCATATATATTCCTTTTTTGTAATATCCTAAAAATAATAAGGACTGTCTAGTCCTGAACCTATTCTCATGGTTATATCAAGATAACCTTTTTTTCTTTTGCGAGTATTCATCTGAATACTTATCCCAGAGTTATCTTCATTAAAATCAACATCAGTTATATAAACAGGATCCATTTCACTGAATCCATTTTCATCTGCAATAGAGCCTCTTATAATTTTTACAATAGTATATTGTCTTTTAAAAATCGTAGAACTAGAAGCTAATCCCATTCCAAACACAGGAATTAAGGATGAACTTAAAATATCACTTTTAAAAATTTCATAACCAGGCTGTTCCGGTCGTTCATCAAGATATATGATAGTATCAATATTTTCACCATCACGAGTATAACTACAGGATAAAATCGTTTCCGGCCCAAAATTTCTAAAAATATCCTGAACTTGCTCCAGATTATAAACTCTAAAACCATTTATAAAAGTTATAACATCATTTTCTTTTAATCCAGCTCTAGACAAAACTCCACCAGGCATAACATACTGAATTTCAAGACCTATATTTTTCTGACCATCTTTTTTAGTATGGCCGTATCCACCAACCCAGACAAGCTTTCTGTTTCCGCCATGATATAGAAACGGTAAATCCTGCCTTAAATATTCAACAGGTATTGCAAAATTCAACCCCTGATATTGCATAATTCCAGCAAATACAATTGCCTGCACCTTGTACTGAGTATCAATGCAAGGTCCGCCAGAATTTCCTGAATTTACAGCAGCATCAATTTGAAAAACATCGCCAGTAGTAAACAATTTTCTATCAACGGCAGAAACTATACCACTTGTAACAGTTCCATGAAGCCCTAATGGAGTTCCAATACAATTTACTTTATCACCAATATTAAGGTTTTCACTTGACCCCAACTCTAAAACAAATGGAGGATCTATTTCACATTTAAGCAAAGCCAAATCATGAATCTTATCAAAACCAATAACCTTTGCAGGTATTCTGGTATCTTGATCTGCAGCAAGCTTTACATATAATCGTGAATAACCTTCATATTTAGGATCAACCATATCTGAAATTACATGATGATTTGTAACTATGTAGCCTTTTCTATCAATAAAAAATCCAGAACCTAACACCCTGTCAGCAAATCCCATTCCATTATGAATAGCAATTCCTTTATCTACCCAAATTGTTACAGTTGCATTTACACAATCCTGCATTGTTTTTGGAATCGAATTTTTATTAGAAGAAAGTCCAGGAACAGATTCAAGACTTTTATTAAATAATTCAGTTTCGTATGCTTTTGAGGAATTTATCTTTTTTGAACCAATGTTTACAAGAGAAACATAATATTTTTTTGCATCAAAATAATTTTTATTATCATAAGCCTTATTATAAAGCTGAACCAGATTCTCTTCATATTCAGAAATAGTTTTTTCATCGTTCAAAATCAACGAGCGCCATAGAGCTTTTACAGGATATTTTTCACTCAATTCAGAAATACGTCTGATTTCATTTTCCTTAACATCTTTTTCGTTGAAATCAGGAATTGTAAAAACTTCTGCAGGTTGTTTAATTGTTGAACAACTTGATGCTAAAAAGAGAAAACTCAAAAAAATTACTTTCAAAAATAAATTATTCTTCAACATTTCCTTCTAAAACTTCTAATACATCCAATTCATTTGATTTCGGCAAAATATATCCAAAAATATTATGTTCAATTCGAACAACTTGAATTCTATGCCTTGAATTTTCAATCAAAACCGAACATCCTTGTTCCATATTTGAATCAAAATTCTCAAGAATGTAAGTTTCATCATCTTTAACGCCGGCTTGTCCTATCCAGTAAAAATATTTATTTTCACCTTGGGTTACAGGTAAAAAATTATCATCTATTTGAACTTTTACAGGAATCTTATTCCAGGAAGTAACGGTTACAATACTTTTTTCCAAGCCCATAAAAAACTGAGAATCTTCTATGAGAGGCTCCTCTGGATTTTCCCGAGGATATTTTTTATAACGCACATTCCATACTCTGTCACCATCGTAATCCCAGCTTGAAATTTTTCCTTCGTTAGCCAGGTATTCTTCCGTAAAATCTGGAACAGTATCTCCATTATAATCAATTTGAATCATTTTTAAATAAATTCCACTGCCAGCAACAGGAAGTCCAAATAGATTTGTCATCACCTGTTCCTGCTCAACAATATTTCGATTCATTGAATTGTCAGGATCATATCCAAAAGTTTCAAGAATTTCAAAAATTCCATCATCATCATTATCTACAGAACGAACAGATGGAAAACCATCTTCAAAAAAAGCATGAGCATAAATTTTATCATAAGAATAATAAACTGCTGATTGTGGAAAACCATTTAAAACTTTAAAAACAATCTTAGCACCCTCTCTTTCTGAAGAAGCAATTTCATAACTTGAACAATTATATAAAATCATATTTTCATTCAGAGTTTCTATATCTGTCTTTACAAGAGGAACAAAAAAATCAATATCAAGCGATTTTTTTGCCGCTTCAAAAGGAACAATATTTACCGGCGTCCAGTCTAGAACCTCATCCATAAGATTAAAAACGGCAAGCCCTTCAGATAATCGTTCAGATTTATAAACAGCCTTTACAATCGAAGGATATTTTCCATACGTAAGCTGTATATTTCCTTGAGTCAGATTCAGCTCTTCTGGAACACCAAAATCACATTTAACATCCCATTCATTTATTCCATCATTATTTTCATCCCAAAAAAAGTGTTCAGGTCGTCCCCGTGAATACTTTACAAACAGATTCCCGTTACAATCGTAATCCGTATCAATAGACAAAACACCGCTATAAACATTAAGATGCTCTCTCATCGCCTTTACAGCAATATCTTCAGTAAGAAGCGAAATAAAATCTTCCAGCATTGTAGAAGAAACTGCATTATCCGCAAATGAACAGAAGTAATCAGAAGCTTCCAGCTGACTTATCAAATTGCATTGCAAAGCAACAATTGCATACAAAGGATGCTTCATACCATGAGCTGCAAAAGCCTGAATCATTCTCTTACGTCTTTCTCCCTCAGCAAAATACGCAGCATAAATTTCAAGTTCTGCATCAGGATTATCATACTCCGGCATTTTTGCTATAAAAGATTCAATAATTTTTTTTACAAGAACTTCATTTGAATTTTCTATTTCAATGTTTTCCGCATTATTTAATCTATGCAAATCATATTCATACTTAAAAAATATATGAGGAAACCTGACATCAGAAGGGTAAATTTTTCTTGCAGAATTAACCTTATCCCTTGCTTTAATAATTGATTCCTCCGTTCTCATACAATAATAGGATTTTACCCGTATAAATTCCGCATCAGCAGAATAAACAAACGGTTTTGAATCTAATATTGCAATAGCCTGAACATAATTTCCTGTATCACAAAGTAAATCTGCATAAAGAACTCTGGCACCATCTCTGTTATAGTCAACCCATTCACCTTCTGTAATAGATTTCATAACAAGAGGAAGAACATCAGCCTTTGATTCTCCTAATCCGCTTTTTGCAGCTGCTTTTACATACCACAAATCAGCGACAGAGTCATCATAATTCAAACCTAATTCTGACTGTGCCAAAGCATTTCCGAAATCACCAGAAGAAAGATATGATTCAGCAAGTTTTAAACATCTTACAGCCGTTCTTCGATTTACAGAATCAACACTAAATGACTGAGAAAACATAAAAAATGAAGATATAAAAAAAACAAAAATGCCAGTCAGTTTTTTTTTGTCCATTATCTAACCTCTAACAATCCAGTTATCAAAACCGCATACACACCCGGCAACAGCAATTATATTCTGCTTACAACTGGCAAGTTCCTGAATAACAGGAATAAGTTTCTTTTTTTCACTTCCAACATGCCAGGCCGAAAAAACATCCAGGACAGATTTCATTTCCCCATTACTGCACAGAACCTTGTCATCTGACTGTATGCTGCGAATACAAAATGGAACAGGAATTTTTTCCATTTCAAATGAATTATTCTCCCATTCCAAAATAATCCTAGCCACCCCATCATCAACACTGCAATGAACAGTTCCAAAGGGAAAACATAGATTACAATCTTCTTTTATTATAGCGAAAAAAATCAAATCAGTCGCTACTAATTCTTTATTTTTAATGCAAATAGTGTTCTGATCTGCTATAATTTTTAAATCCGAAAATTCAACAGAATATGAAGATTTCTCAATTCCATTAGTAATAAAATCATTTAATAATGAAAATGGAAATCGTATTTTTTTTCCGAACAAAATCAATCCATTTTGAAGATTTCTTAATTGAACAGCCTTTTCTGACTTAAAAAAACTGTCTCGCTCACACACAAGCTTATTATTTTCATAATGCCAGAGTTTTTTGTCTACAAATTTTGAAAGACATTCTTCATCATATAAAGCTTTCTGAGCCCCAGAAAGCAATGCCGTTTCAAATCCGCAAAAATTTTCATTTAAGAATGGAATTAATCTATTACGAATGCGGTTTCTTAAATAACGGCAATCAAAATTTGTACTATCAGTGCGCCAGGTAACATCTTTTAATCTCAAATACTCTTCAATTTCGCTTCGACTTACATCCAGCAACGGTCTTATATAACAATCTCTAGACATTCTAATTCCAGACATTCCTGCAGTATTACTTCCCTGTAAAAATCTCATTAAAAGAGTCTCTATCTGATCGTTTTTATTGTGAGCCAAAGCAAGAAAACTTAAAGATTCTTCTTTTATAAATGATTCAAAAATTTCATACCGAAGGTTTCTTGCGCTTTCTTCTATACTTAAAGCATTTTCTTCTGCAATACCAAGAACTTTTCCTTTCGGAATAGTAAAAATTCTACAGGTTACATTACAACCATTCTTATTTAAATCTTTACAAAGTCGTTCTACAAATAACGCATCTCCAGAAGTTTCATTTTCTTCCCGTATATTATGATTTACAGTTACAACTTTTATTGAAAATCCATATACTTTGCCAAGTTCAGCAAGGCTAATCAGCAGAGAAACAGAATCAGCCCCTCCACTTACAGCTACACCTGCAGTATCTTTCTGAGATAAAAAGAATCCGCATCTAATTATATTTTCATATACATGCTGCTCAAATTTTTGTATTAAAGATAATTCGTTATTCATAGATAAATTGTATTTTAATCAGATATTTAAAAACAAAAAAAGGGCTGTCCATAAAAAGACAACCCTTCTGCATACTAATTGATTACAAATTAGCGAGCTGGTGCAATACTTACGAGCATAGCTTCTGGATCAGTAAGAATTGTAACATCCTTTCCAATATTGATATCTTTAACTTTGATACAGTCACCAACATTCAATGCAGAAACATCAACAACAACTCTTTCTGGAAGGTTAGCAATTGTAGCCTGAACTTTGATTTCTGGAACACGTTTTACCATGAATCCACCTTTCAATACACCGGCAGCATTTCCAGTAAGCTGAACTTTGTACTTGTAAACAAGTTTCTGATCTGCTGCAGGTACAAAGAAATCAGCGTGAAGAACCTGATCATTACGAATATTGTATTCAACATCCTTAATCAAAGCCTTTACAGTTTTTCCGTCTACAGTGAGATCTACTGGAGTTGTTGCAGTAACAGTTCTCCATGCTTTGTTGAATTCAACAGCATTGATTTCAAGCATTGTAACTTCACCCTTGTCATTGTACATAACAGCTGGGATACTACCTACTTTGCGAAGATTCTTTGCAGCTGACTTTCCTGTTGTTGTGCGAACTTTTGCATTAACAGTCATTTTCTTAAAGCTCCTTATATCCTTATAAATTTGGAATTTAACATTAACATTTTTATAAACAAATGTAAACTGCCGGCATCATCCTTGCCACCTTTTTCTCCCTTTCGGTGGGCGTTCGCTCCGCTTCGAATCCTGTCTTTATTTTTTTTGCATTCAACTATTTTTAAACAAAAAAAAGGTACTTCGCTTTTGAAGTACCTTTCACTGGGACGACAGGATTCGAACCTGTGGAATGACGGCACCAAAAGCCGTTGTCTTACCGCTTGACGACGTCCCAATTATTATCAGTAGAAATTAGTCTTCTGAAGAACCTGTTTCTACATGACCTGCATTGTATTCTTCCAGAATTTTATTCTGCAATTCAGAACGAAAATCTGGACTTATAGGATGAGCCACATCCTTATATTCGCCATTTGCAGTTTTTCTGCTTGGCATAGCTATAAAAAGTCCGTTTTGACCTTCAATTATTTTTACATTGTGCACAACAAAACAGTTATCAAAAGTAACTGTTACATAAGCTCTAAGCTTACCTTCATCCTCTACCTTACGGATGCGTAATTCTGTAATCTGCATAGTGTCCTCCGTTTTCGTCGCACAAAATTTAATTCACAAGAACACAATTCATGTTTCTTGCCTTTAAACCAGCAACAGCATTTTCAGCAGCTTCCCTTGCGCTAAAAATACCAAATACTGTAGACCCCGAACCAGACATATCACAGAAATCAGCATTAAATGCCTTTAATTCAGTTATAGCCTCCTGTATATCTGAATACTTTCTGGATAAGACCGTAGTAAAAGTATTAACAAACTTCCATTCCCATACTGGAAGTTTATAAACCTTTTCTAAATCGCAAAGATCAGCGCCTGAATTCTGGATTTTCCAAAATTCAGAATCTTCATTTGCCGAAGCAAACTGTTCATCAATCAAGGCATAAGCCTCTTTTGTTGAACTATGAACATCCGGAAACACCAAAACAATGTTTAAATCCGAACGTCTACAGATTTCAAAAACATTTTCACCACGACCAGTTACAACCGCACAACCGCTGGAAGACGCAGAATCGCAATGCATGAAGAAAAAAACATCACTACCAACCTTAGAAGCAATTTTGTCAAGCTGCTCATAAGTCAGTTTTATACTGTATATTTTCTCCAAAGCCCTAACGAGAGCAGCAGCATCGGAAGAACCTCCTCCCAAACCACCACCAGAAGGAATTTTTTTTATCAACTCAACAACAACTGAATCAATCTCAATCCCCGTCGTTTCGGCAAAAGCCTTATAAGCCAAATTTAAAGTATTTAATTCTGGTAAAACCATGCTGGAACAATTTACGATACAATTCATTTTTCCTTCAGCAGGGCTTACAATCAGTTCATCCTGTAAATTAACAGTCTGAAAAATACTTTCAATAGCATGAAACCCATCTAATCTACGAGGATAAACCTTCAAATTAAGATTAATTTTCGCAGATGCATATTCATGAATTTCATCAAACATAAGACTTCTTCATTATACACTTAATTCATTCCTATTGTCAATTTTATGTTGTGTTGTCTTTGCATTAATTAATTATAAAGATTCAATTTTAAGTCTGAAATACAATCATCATTTTCAAGTTTTACTCACAAAAAACAAAAACATTACCTCAATTTTAACCAGATATAAAATTTAAAAATTATATAGAGCACCTGCTATAAATTTCTATAAATTAATATAAAACCTGTTGATTTAAAAAAAAGACTATTTTATATTCTTGTTAGAGTTTTACTTTTTTTCAGGAGTCTTTTTATGTCTTTAAAAGATATAGACGAAATTTACGATGGACCTTATTCATTTGATGATGAATTTGAGGATAATTTCAATGATGATGATTCAGATGAAATTCTGGATGATTATGATGAAGATGCAGAAAGTTACGAAGAAGCCTTTCAGGATGCATACGACGATGATTACGAACCATTTGATGATGTAGAACCTGAAGACGGTTACACTAACATGTATAAGTATGATGACAGCGATGACTTGCTGGATGCAGACGAAAACTATTACGATGACGAAGAATAAATAAAAAAACGGCTTCAGCTGTTTGATATGCACCCCTAAAGCTGAACAAATAAAGTTCAATTTTGGGAGGTGCATTTTTTATGTCTAAATACTCAGAAGAGTTTAAATTAAAAATTGTAAAAGAACATAAAGAAACCCATATAGGTGCAGAAAGTCTACAAAGAAAATATGGTGTTCATTACAGTCAAATTGTACGATGAATAACCTAATTTGAATTAACGGGTGCAGAAGAATTACTCTTGAATTCAGTAATGGAAAACTTTTTTGGATTATTAAAATCAGAACTTTTGTACTTACAAACTTTTGAATCCGTTGAACAGTTTAAGAAAGAATTGGTTGAATACCTTGAATGGTACAATGAAAAGAGAATTAAGGTTAAATTAAAAGGACTGCACCCTTTACAGTTCAGGAATCAGTCCTTAAAATCAGCCTGGTTAAAGAGTCCAATTATTTGGATGTAATTCAGAACAGCCGTTTTTTTTATTCAAGCTGCTAATCAGAAACCTTGTAGTCAAGCAATTTACCTGCATGCCACAATTTTTCCAAATCATAGAATCCTCTCGCAGTTTCAGACATCAAGTGAACCACGATTGGTCCGATATCAATAAGATTCCAGTCATCTCCATCAGGAGATTTTCGATTTGTTAAATGAAGCTGCAAATCATTGGCTTTTACATAATCTTTTACCTGCTTATACAATCCCTGCCAGTGAGCAGAACTTGTTATTGTTGTAATTACAAAGTAATCAGTCCAGCTGTTTAATTCAGAAACATCAATTACTTTTACATCTCTTCCTTTTCCATCTTCAAGAAGCTGCGCTATTTCAAGTGCCTTCTGTTCTATAGTTTTCATAATTTTACCTCCGTAATATCAGTTATTTCTTGATGCACGAACATATCGCCCGTCAAAATCCTTTCCCAGAATGATAGTAAAATCTACATCTGCCGCGGTATCATTTTCAGGACCAGATAAGTCAACTTCCTCTTCAACTATATTTGTACAGTGAATAAACTCACCTACCATACCGGCAATTTCTTTATTACCAATATGATCAATTATAACAGTTTTTTCATAATCATTTGAATCTGCATTTACAGCACTCAAGACATCATAACTGGCATTCTGAAACAGAATAGAAGTATTATGAGCCAAACCTTGAACAGTAGTTCCATTTTTTATCTCAAGAACATAAACACGACTTGCATAAGTTCCACTGGTAGAAATGAGCATATTTGTACTTTGTTTTACAGCTTCCTTGATAAAATCTCCGTTATTCAATGGAAAAAGAAGCCTTTTTGCATCAACTACACGAATTCCACCTGTAATTGTTTGACGTATTATGGTTTCTGCATCCATTTCAGAAATCATATTAAGCATTCGATACACATCATCCTTATCAAGATTAACTTTAATAAGACTACTGATTTTATTAAAAAACTTTTTTCGAGAGAATATAATTCCCCGCTTATCATGCAATGTTGAATAAAATGCTGTTATAACATTCTGATATCTATCCTGAACATCTGCAGCCGTTTCATCTTCTATATGATAACTCAGATATGCAGAAATTTTATCACCGTCAAGATTTACAGCTCCTGATGGAAGAAGCCACCTTTCGCCATTCTCAGAGACTGTATCAACAGGGGAAGGAATAAAAATTCGCAAACCATTCAGTAAATCTGTAAGGTAAACAAATTTTTCCATATTGTATATCATATAAAAAGGAATATTACACCCCAACAGCTTTTCCACTTCTTTTCTGAAAGCTTCAATTCCCTTCTCTTTATATACAACATCAATTCTATCTACTCTACCTAAACTTTGATAAATAGCACCTGTATTCCCCGGAATATTAACAGAAGCAGCTTTCTTTGATACAGGATAATAAATTAATACGTTCGCAAAAACAACATTTCCTTCTTTGTCATCCATCACATTTAAAACTCGAATTACCTGATCTCCTGCAAGTTTTTCACCAATTGCATCAGTACGCAATGCGATAATCATAAAAACAGAGACTGCTATAATAATAAAAAGTATAATCAATAAGAAAAAAGTTCCTTTTTGTTCATCACGCAATTTATGACTTCTCATTACATTCCTCTCTAAGCCATTTCAGTAATTCTTCACTTTCAGAAGCTACGGTTTTACCTTTCTTTTTTAGAAAATCAATATTTTCCTGAAGAACTGTAGCAGCAAGCTCGTTCAAATCAAGTTCTTTTAATTTTTTCAAATAACTTTCTGTAATATGTTCGCGACCAGGTTCAATTTTATCTGCTACATACAAAACCTTGGAAAGATTACACATACCTTTTAAACCAAATGTATGATTAGCAACAGCTTCTATCAAATCAGGATCATCAACATCAAATTCTTCCTTTAACTTTACAGCAGCCGCACGTCCATGCAATAAAGCAGGTTTATTTTTTTCAATCCCAATAATAGGTTTTCCATCTCTAGATGCAATTGAAATAAGAAGTTCGGACGACAAAGCTTTACACATATCATGACTGATACCTGCAAGATACCCCATTTTCTTATCCATACCATATCGCTCACATAATTCCGCTGCAGTTTCAGCAGTTCGAACTGAATGTTTATATCTGGATTCTGAAACAGAAACCTGTGTATATTTTCGAATTTTTTCAATTAAGTCTTCAATATCTGTTATCATTTTGTAAAACCATACAAATTATTTTCACAAATATAACTAAAAACAGCATCAGGAACAAGATAACGAAATCCTTTTTTATTTGCTATTCTGCTGCGTATTTCTGTTGATGACACAGGAAACACAGGATTTTCAAGAATAGTAACTTTATAAGGAAAATTATCAAGTAAGGACTGATCTTCATAATCGGCAGCGTAATCCCCAGAAGGAGTATTTGCAAACCCCTTTACATCAATTCCGTTATTATCCGGATGACGTTTAGCTATAATCAAATCTGCAATTTCAACAATTTTTTCAGACTGATACCACTTATCAAACTGAGCAGCCACTTCCTGCCCCATAATAAAGGCAGGTTTCTGATCAAGTTCATAATTATCACAAACATATTTCAAAGTGTCATACGTATATGAAACGCCACCTCTCTTTATTTCACAATCTTCTGCTTCAAAAATACGTTTTCCGTCAATCACAGCTGAATCACAAAATTTTCTAAGCATTGCCAGTCGCTGTTCAGGAGTAACCTTTGTATTTAACTGTTTATGAGGAGGTATAAATGTCGGAATAAACAAAACCTTATCATACCCCAATTCAGTTATAACTGTATCTGCCAGCATACAATGTCCTATATGCAAAGGATTAAAGGTTCCTCCTAAAAGCGCTATTTTCATTTTTCACTTCCCGGATACTGAATCATATCATCGTCATCATCAAAATTATCATTATTCATAAACGAAGGAGTTGTATTATTTGCCACTATCTCAGAAGTCGAAGCATAACCATCTTCTTCAAGTCTATTTACAAGCTGAATTATTGATTTCTGAGCATTTGTCATTCCAATATTGTTCTGAACAGATACTGGAATAACTGCTGTCTCAGGTTCAATTTTATGAATTGCTTCAATTAATTCCGCAGCATTCTGCTCCGCACCTTCAATATCTATTTTATTAGCAAGAACAATGCGAGGTTTTTCCATCAATTCTTCGGAATAATTTCTAAGTTCATTGCACAATGTATCATACGCAGTAAGATAATTTGTATCAGAACAGTCAATCATAAACAAAAGACATGCTGTTCTGGAAATATGTTTCAAAAAGTCAAAACCAAGCCCTACTCCTTCGGAAGCACCTTCTATGATTCCAGGAATATCGGCAATAATTATATCCTGATCAGCATCAACTCTAAGAACTCCAAGATTAGGAATTTTTGTTGTAAACGGATAAGGAGCAATTTTTGGACGCGCATTTGTAAAAGCAGTAAGAAGCGATGATTTTCCGGCATTTGGAAAACCTACAAGCCCAATGTCAGCCATAATACTCAGTTCAAGTTTAAGAGTCTTTACTTCGCCTGGTTTTCCAGAATGAGCATATCTAGGAGCCTGATTTGTAGAAGATTTAAAGTGTACATTTCCCCAGCCACCTTTTCCACCTTCCAGCAAAATAAACTGTTCATTTTCGGATTCACTGGTAAAATCATGGATAAGCTCGCCAGTTTCATAATCACGGATTGTTGTTCCTGGTGGAACAGGAATTACAACATCTTCACCATCTTTCCCAAATTTATTCCATCCCATTCCGTCGCCGCCATTCCTGGCTTTAAAAATTCTGTGATGACGAAGTTTTGAAAGAGTACGCATATTTCGTTTTACACAAAAAATTACGTCTCCACCTTTTCCCCCGTCACCGCCATTAGGTCCACCATGAGGAATATATTTTTCACGGCGAAAAGCAATACAACCGTTTCCACCTTTACCCGAATGAACTTCAATTACAGCTTCATCAGCAAACTGAAACATAAAATCTCCAAAAAAAATTTAACAAAATTACAAAAAAATACCCGGTACAGAATAAATCCGAACCGGGTAGCATTCACATTCAGAGCTAAAATTAAGCCTGTACTGGTGTTACAGAAATGAACTTTCTGTTCATTCTTTCGTGATAAACAACTGTACCGTCTGCTGTTGCAAACAAGCTGTCATCACCAGCTCTCTGAACATTATCGCCAGGGAAGAATTTTGTTCCACGCTGTTTAACAATGATTGAACCAGCTGTTACAAATTCTCCACCGTATTTTTTTACGCCCAGGTTTTTTGGGTTAGAATCACGACCGTTTTTTGCGCCGCTACCGCCTCTAGTTCTTCCCATAGTAATCTCCTATAAAATCACTCAAAAATCACTCAATTACAGTTTTAATTTCTAAATACTCCGGATACTCCTTTGCAACAGACCCTAACCCTGCTTCAAGAAAATCACCGGCAAAAATCAATTTATCCAAGTTACAATTAAATTGATTCGTATTTACTGTAAAACTCAGATTTCCACGTTGTGAACAATCTAAGTCTAAATTTACACCAGGCAATTCTGAAATAATCTGTGCTGTAGTTCTAATCAAAACTGTTACAGCACTACATACAATATCAAAACCGCGCCCGGCATAACCAGCATGCCCTTTAGCCTTGCAACTTAAAAGCACACCTTTATCACTGCGCTTAATAAGCACAGAAGTCATTAAGCATTAATAGATTCAACGCGAACGTTTGTATAATGCTGTCTGTGACCAATAGTACGATGATAATCTTTCTTTGCTTTGTATTTCAAAACAAGAATTTTCTTATCACGGAAAGATTCTTCTACTACAACAGTAACTTTTGCACCCTTTACATATGGTGTTCCTACAGTTACCTTGTCGCCGTCACTTACGAGCAAAACTGAATCAATTTCAATTTTTGCACCTTTTTCAGCATCGATAGAATCAACTGTAAGGATTGCGTCCTTTTCAGCTTTGTACTGTTTGCCCTTATATTCAACAAGTGCGTACATGTTTACACCTCTAAAAATAGTATTCTTATATGAAAATAGCCGCAGTATTTAACGGGGGATACCACAACCTTTTTACCATACGTGATAAAAAATCTTAACAGAATTCAACAGGGTAGTCAATAATACAAGTCTACCCTTTCTGAGAATTCTAGAATTTATATGTTCCAGTAGTAATAGTTCCACCATTGCTGTAAATATCAAAGTTTACAGACTTTTCTACCAGAGCAATCTCTGCATAGAAACTCTTTAAATCTTTTACAGGTTTTCCATTTACAGCTGTAATAATATCTCCAGTCTGCAATCTTAATGAAGCTGCCGGAGATTTAGGAAGAACATTTGTAACCGCAACACCATTCACTTTCTTTTCAAGTTCTAATTCCTGGCGGATTTCATCTGTTATTGGGGCAGCTATAAAACCTGGCCATAATTTACCGTTATCAGATGATATTTTATCAGATCGCTCTTCGATTTTTACAGAAATATTAACTTTCTTTTCATTTCTTATAACTGTAAACTGAACAACTTTTCCAGCAGGAATTCGTCCTACTTCTCTCTGAACATGTTCAACATCTTTAACAACAGAACCGTCTATTTCAACAATATAATCACCAGGTTTCATTCCACCTTTTTGTGCAGGGGAATCAATAAACACCTGAGAAGCAAGAGCACCTCCTGTTTCACCAACTCCAAGGGCATCACAGTATTCTTTTGTCGCAGGCATTAAAGAAACTCCAAGCCAGCCATAAACAATCTTTCCGTTGTTAATAAAAGAATCAATTGCTCCTTTTATATTGTTAATTGGAATAGAAAAACCTAATCCCTGAGAACCGCCTGACTGCGATGCAATCCATGTATTAATACCAATTACTTCACCATAAATATTTACAAGAGGACCACCAGAATTTCCCTGATTTATTGCTGCATCAGTTTGAATAAAATCATTTATATTTCCAATTCCAGAACCGGAACGCCCCTTTGCACTTACAATTCCCTGTGTAACAGATTGACTGTAACCAAGAGGAGCTCCCATTGCCAGACAAATATCCCCTGTTTTTACAGCATCAGAATCACCAAGAGAAGCAACCGGAATAGATTTATCATCTGATTCAAAGGAAACAAGTGCAATATCCATTCTTGCATCAGCACCCACCAGTTTACCTTCAAATTTGCGATCATCATTTAACTTTATTGAAATTTTTGTTGCTTCACCTGCGACATGATTATTTGTAAGAACATACAATGTTTTTCCAGTTCTTTTTACTATTACTCCAGAACCAAGCCCTTTCTGTTCAAATTTACGTTCTCGTTTCTTTTTATCATTGCCATCTTTGTTTTTATCATCATCTTCTTCAAAATCTGGCATTCCAAAGAAAAACTTTCTAAAATCCTCAAAAGGATCAATTGTCTGCACAGTTTTAGTCTCTGTAACATCTACTTCTACAACAGAAGGAAGAACTCCATCACTTATTGCTCTAAATGATTTTTGAAGAGCTTCAACAATTTTAAGTGCATCTGCCGGAACAATCTGCGATTTTGATTCCGCATATACAGTATCAGCCGTTCCTGTCACCTGAGTTTTACTACAAGAAAATGAAATTATTCCAAACGTTAATAATGCAGCTACTCCAGTAAATATTATGCACTTTGACAAAGATTTCATAAGAACCTCCACTAATAAACAAATTACTTGCAGGTAAATATAACCTGTTTTTTACAAAATTAAATTCACCCTACTTTTAAAATAATCATAAAACATCAATTAGGTTACAAAAAAAATAAAATTATTTTTTATAATTCAAATCTGTAAGAATTTCTGTATGATCTTCAAAAACAGCTACTGTGTGCTCTTCGTGTGCAGACCATTTTCCATCATCTGTAAGAACTGTCCAGCCATCAGCAGCAGTATGAACTTCTGCACATCCAAGATTAATCATTGGTTCGATTGCCAGAACCATTCCTGGCTGAATTCTTGGATTAGGACCATGACTCGGACAATTTGGAACACTTGGATCTTCATGTACATCAAGACCAACTCCATGTCCACAATAATCATATACAACGCCATATCCATGTTTTACAGCAATTTCATATACAGCCTTAGAAATATCACTTATTCTGTTACCGGCTTTACAAGCTGCAATACCAGCCTGAAGACATTCCAAAGTAACCTCATCAAGTTTTCTGATTTCCGGCTTCACATTTCCCACCAGAACAGAATGACAAGAATCACTGATATATCCGTTCAAATCAATTCCTACATCAAGAGAAACAATATCTCCATCCTTTACAACTCTTTTTTTTGAAGGAATACCGTGAATTACCTCATCATTTATACTTACACAAACGGCACCTTTAAAATTTTCTCTGTACCAGGCAGGTTTAGCATTATGTTTTTTAATAAAATCAACAAAAAGATCATCAATTTCTTTAGTTGTCATTCCTGCCTTTATCTGCGGAAGAATCTGATTAAAGCAATCTGCCAGCAGATGACAAGATTTTCGTATTCCGTCAATTTCTTCACTATTCTTTAATCTAATCATAATAACCTCTTTTTATTAATGCATTAAAATCTCTGAACTTTATCTGTTATCAGATAATTAGTTCAAATTTCGAATTTTAACTGGTAATGCATAAAATTGATTTTTATAATCACATTTGCATTATGAAAATACTACCAGTCAGAAAGCGACTTTTAAAACCGCTGGCTAGCGTTGCTACATGCGCAAGTCGGCAAGGGGCTGTTCCAAAAGTAATGAGCGCTACACTAAATGTGGTGGTTTCGATAAACTCAACCACCGTAATGCAAACTTAGTAGACAACCCCGACTTGCGAATGTTTTTGCCAGCCTCTTTCTTTCTTCCGTATTTTCGTAATTAAACGATTTTTTTGTAAAATCAATTTTATGTTTAATTTTCAAAAAACTCAAATTTTTGGCTAATTATATAAAATTGCGGTTTTTCGATTCAGGCGATACTCGCAATGATTCTTCATAACAGATTTTAGAAGTTTCTAAATCTCCGATTCTTTTATATAATTCTGCCATTTGCCGCAAAAAGAAAGAATCTTCTTTAGGAGAAAACCCCAGATCCAAAGCCCTTTCATAACAATCTATAGCTAATTCATCATTAATTGTATCAACAATATTACGCTTTAGTATGCTTAATGTAAATTCTAAAACCTCTGGAAAAAAAAGCCTGAAATAACTAAAGCTGTACTCCATTCGTATTATCTGCTCCAGTAAAATAACAGCATCATAATACTCATTTCTCAATGCCAGTTCTTCTGCAAGAATATAACCATAATCCATGAAATCTTCCCGGGAAAACCACTGCTTTAGATTAAAATCTGCATGTTCCATTGACATCCGCTTAAATTCAGCCACAGCCTCATCTTCTCTTTCATGCATTAAATCAAAAAAAATCAGTTTTGCACGACTTTCTTCATCCATTCGCGCTGAAAGCCACTTATAATAATCAAAAGTTTCCTGATTATTTTTTGTATATGTACTTCTCGTATAAAACGATTCATCAAAAATCGAACGCTGCCTTTGATTTGAAAGAATTTCATAAGCTCTTACAAGATTTTGAAATTTTTCACTATCTTTTGATTTTGTTGCATCTGGATGAAAGAGTTTTGCCTTCTGTCTATACGCTTTTTTTATTTCTGCTGCAGTAGCATCATGTCTTACTCCAAGAATTTCATAGCAATTTATCACAGCAAAACCCTTTACGAAATTTTAAATAAAGCTTCTATTTCTGGTTTATGAATTATAAGTACGGGACAGTGCGCAAAAGTCGCTATTTCACTTCTTGCTGTTGCCGCAAAACTTTTTCTATTTTCAATTGAACCAGAAATCATATTATTGTTTTCATGACCACCGATAAGAATCATATCTGTATTACTTTCATCCGCAGATTTTATAATTTCAGACCAGACAGAACCTTCTCTAAGCTCAGTTTCAACAACAAGACCTTTAGACTTTGCAAGATTTTCCGCATAATTTAAGTATGTTTTACCATCTTTACGCAATGATTCCAGATAATAATCCTTTTCTTCATCAACAAAAAAATTAGAAGACGCCAAAAATTTTACCGTGGCGGTATCAACAACATAAACAATCTTTAGATTAAGATTGTATTGCTTTGCCATAATAATACCATACATTACAGCCTGCATAGATGACTGGGAACCATTTACAGCAGCAAGAATATTTTTTAAAAATGGTTTACTCATCTTCTTCCTCCTGTCTTTTGCGTTCATTTTTTTTCTTCAAAGCTTTAAGAACAAATACATTTTCTCGTTCTTTTTCTTCAAGAGCATTTTCAATAAACTGCTTCGTTTCTAAAGTCTGAGGAATTACCATTTTATCAAGAGCATTTACACGTCGCTGAGTCTTCTTCACTTCATCTGCAAGGCGCCAGACAATTGTTCTTATTGAAGCCATTTGAGTAAGCAAAGAAAGCAATTTAAAGAATTTTGCAATTACATCATCTGTATTGGCATAAGTACCAATCATCGAATAAAACAACTTCTGTTCAGGTAATTTTATATCAATAGAAGAAAAACTCATTCCGCCAATAGTTACAGGCTTTTCCTGCATTTCGAATTCATAATGAACATCATGTGCAATTCTTTTAATCTGATCAGCACCATCAGCCATAAGCATTCGTTTAAATGCTGGATACGCATTTTTTACCGATTGGTTAATCTCTTTTTCAAGAAGCTTAACTTTATCTACCATTCTCATTAGTTCTTGAACAAGAATTTCCCGTTTTTGCTCAAGAAGCTCATAACCATTCTGAGAAATGGCCAGCTGCTCTTTCATTGCGAGAAGATTTGATTTTGTTGGTGCAATATTTAACTTTGCCATCTTTATTCAGCGGAATCCTTTGGAAGATATTTTTCAATATATTCAGATTTAATGCGGAACAGTTCTTCTTTTGGAAGCACTGCAAGACATTTCCATCCAATTTCTAGAGTCTGCTCAATTGTGCGGTCCTCGTATTCACCTTGAGTAAGAAATTCACCTTCAAATTTGTTTCCAAATTCAAGATATTTGCGGTCCAATGAAGAAAGCTCTTCTTCGCCAATGATAGATGCAAGGTTACGAATTGACTTTACTTTTGAGTACGCCGCAAAAAGCTGACTTGAAACGTTAGCATGATCTTCGCGAGTCATCTTATCACCAATACCGTCCTTCATAAGACGAGAAAGAGATGGAAGACCTGCAACAGGAGGATAAATTCCCTTTGAATCCATTTCACGATCAAGAACAATCTGACCTTCTGTAATATAGCCTGTAAGGTCAGGAATTGGATGGGAAATATCATCGTTTGGCATAGTAAGAATAGGAATCTGCGTAATTGAACCTTCACTACCCTTTATCTTTCCCGCACGTTCATAAAGTTCAGCAAGATCAGAATAAAGATAGCCCGGGTATCCTTTTCGTCCAGGAACTTCACCACGTGTTGTAGAAATTTCACGCAAGGCTTCACAGTAGTTTGTCATATCTGTCATTACAACAAGAACATGCATACCTTTTTCAAATGCCAAATATTCAGCGGCCGTAAGAGCACAGCGTGGTGTCATAATACGTTCAATGGAAGGAGCATCAGCCAAAGACTGGAACATAACAACCTTTGAAAGTACACCAGATTCCTCAAATGTATTTATGAAGAATCGGGCAACGTCATACTTAATACCCATTCCAGCAAAAACCATTACGAACTGCTCATCTGTTCCACGAAGCTTTGCCTGACGGATAATCTGAGCAGCCAGTTTATTATGAGGAAGTCCGGAGCCTGAAAAAATAGGAAGTTTTTGACCGCGAACAAGACTGTTCATTCCATCAATTGCCGAAACACCAGTCTGGATAAAATCCCTTGGATAAGAACGGCTGTAGGGGTTGATTGGATAACTATTTACATTTACAAAATTAGAAGAAACGATTGCAGGATAACCATCAATAGGTTCCCCAAGACCATTAAAGACTCGACCTAAAAGCCCTTCACCAACACGCAATTCAAGAGGTTTATCCAAAAATTCAAAAGTACTTTCCGAAAGATCAATTCCTGTAGTATTTCCAAAAATCTGAACAACAGCAGCTTTTTCGCTCAAATCAATTACGCGTCCAAGACGCTTTTCCCCTAAACGGTCACGAACATAAACTGTTTCATTAAAGAAAATATTTTCAGTGCGCTGAACAATAACGATTGGTCCGTCAACGCTTGTTACGCCACGATATTCAACTCCTTTCATACAGCCGCACCGCCTTTATTATAAATAGATTCAAGTTCAGAAAACTGATTGTTAAAATGCTCCTTAATTTCTGATATTTTAGAAAGTTCATTATTTGGAACACTGTATTTTATTCTGACAATTTCATCACAAATTGGAAGAGTCACAAGTTTAGTTAATGGACAGCCATTCTTTATAAGAGTTAATGATTTTTCATAAAAATTCATCATCAGATCAAGAATCATTATCTGTTTTTCAGAACAACAGTACATATCCACATCGTCAAATGCATTCTGCTGAAGGAATCCGTTCTTTATCATTTCAGAAACTTTAAGAACAAGTCTGTCTGTATCTGGCAAAGCATCTGGGCCAATAAGGCGTACAATCTGCTGAAGCCTTTCTTCTTTTTTTAAAAGTTCAAGCGCTTCCATTCGGACATTCCACCACATTGGATTATGCTTTTCCCACCATTCACGTACTTCGCCTGCATATTCAGAATAGGAATCAATCCATCCAATTGCAGGATAATGACGGGCATTAGCAAGCTCTCTGTTCAACGCCCAGAAACAGCGGATAAAACGTTTTGTATGCTGAGTTACTGGTTCAGAAAAGTCACCACCTGGAGGCGAAACTGCACCAATTACAGAAACTGAACCTTCCTGCCCTTCAAGAGAAATAACGCGACCGGCACGTTCATAAAAAGAAGCAAGACGAGTTGGAAGATATGCAGGGAAACCTTCTTCAGCTGGCATTTCTTCCATACGACCAGAAAGTTCACGCAAAGCTTCTGCCCAACGGCTTGTTGAATCAGCCATGATAGCAACGTGAAGCCCCATGTCACGATAATATTCCGCAAGAGTAATTCCGGCATAAAGGGAAACTTCTCGGGCAGCTACTGGCATATTTGATGTATTTGCAATAAGAATTGTTCGTTCCATGATAGAACGACCTGTTCTTGGGTCAATAAGCTCAGGAAATTCAGTAAGAACTTCTGTCATTTCATTACCGCGTTCACCACAGCCAATGTATACAATCAAATCTGCATCGCACCATTTTGCAACAGCGTGCTGAGTCATTGTTTTACCTGTACCAAACCCACCAGGAATTGCAGCAGTACCGCCCTTACTCAAAGGGAAGAAAACATCAATAACACGCTGACCAGTAATGAGCGGTTCAGAAACTTCAAGTTTATCAGCATAAGGACGAGACTGACGTACAGGCCAATACTGGCTCAATTTAATTTCTTCATCAAATTCTGTTGTTCCAATTACATCATCAATTGTGTAATCACCAGAACCTTTGAAAGTTTTCAGGATTTTCCCACGGATTGCAGGAGGAACCATGATTTTCTGCGTAATAGATTCAGTTTCTTTTACAGTTCCAAGAGAAATACCTGGTTTTACAGCAGAACCTTCCTTTACTTCAGGTGCAGCTTCAAAATGCCAGTTTTTTTTTACATCAAGAGGTTCTGTGCGTTCTCCTGGCAAAAGAAAAGCTCCAGAATTTTCCGACATAGCTTTAAGGGGGCGCTGAATACCATCGTAAATAGTACCAACAAGACCTGGTCCAAGTCGAAGAGAAAGCGGACGCTGGTGACACACAATTTTTTCACCAATATGCATCCCGGTATCTTCCTCATAAACCTGAATAGTAGCATTACCTTTGTTTTGACGAATAATTTCTCCAATCAACCTTTTTTCGCCAACATCTACTACATCATAAAGACCACATCCATCCAATCCTTCTGCAAAAACAATAGGACCGGAAATGCGAGTAATTTTTCCTTCAATCATTATTTTGAACCTCCAGCAACAGTGTTCAGTCTTTCACCAAACAAAGCACTATAAAGCTCTGCACGATATTTATCCTGTATCTGAGAAATTACTTCCGACAACGTCATTCTAACACGAATAGCTTTATCTTCCGACTCAAGTATAATACCTTTTCTGTCTGTAATTCCCAAGTCATTTTCAATAATCATTTTGTTGAATTCAGTTTCCTTTACAGAAATTAAATCAAACTTCTTTCCAACAGTCTTTTTTACAAGGCTTTCCTGAAAACCATAGTATAGAGCATTAAGTTTTTTTGATTTTAACACATCTTCTATCTTTACGGACTTTTTTAGAACGAGATCTATTTTTTCTTCATCCGAAAGTTTTGCAAGATATGCATTTATCGCCTTTTCAATTGATGACTGAATAAACGAAACAAGAAAACGCTCCTTTTCCAAAGGCAAAGTAGCACTCAGATCTTTTTCAAAAGCAGCAATTTTTAATGCATATTTATCTTCAAGTTCTTTTTTTGCCTTTTCTATTCTTCCAGAAACTTCTTCAAGAAGGAGAGCACAATCTACATCTGCTTTTGCAAGAATCTTTTCAGCTTTTTTTCGGGCATCTGCCTGAATTTCTTTATCCAGAATCTCTGTAGATCTAAATTCTTCCATAAAAATTTTCCCTTAAATAGATTTCCGTTTATACCTGTACACCAATTGCTTCCCGAATTGCATCTGTAAGAGATTTTTTTCCAGAAACATGTCCGTCAAGACAAGGTATTTCAACAATAAGAGGAAATCTACCTTTTTTTTGCCATTGAAGTTCCTCTTCTTCAATCAGTGCGGCAGCCGCCTCTGTAAGAATCAGAACTCTTGGCAATTCATCAACGGGAGTGGAATTTTCTCCACCCCTTCCAGTTACTCGGTTAAATGCATCAAGCACTTCCTGGCGAGTTTCGGCAGCAAAACCGTCAACACCAACAAGCTTGAATGCAAGTACCATTTCTCTGTCGCCGATTATATTAATCTTCAATTTAAGTTTTTTTCCTTGTTACAGTACAATAATGAGAAGACCTACAAGAAATCCCCAGAGACAAATACCTTCTGCAAGCCCTACGAAAGGAAGAGCCTTACCAGAAAGTTCTGCATTTTCACTCATTGCACCCATAGCAGCAACACCAATTTTTCCTACAGCCATACCACCAGCAATACAAGACAAGCCAACGGCAACAGCGGCAGCAACATACTTCATAGAAGAAGTTGAAGCAGGAGCCTGCTGTTCAACAGCAGTTTCGCTTTCTACATTTTCAGCATTCTGAGCAGAAAGTGAAAAGAAACCAGCAACCATAAGAATTGCAGCTAATACAAAAATTTTCTTGTTCATAATATACCTCTTATACCTTGAGCAATTTTATTTATTTCCATAATGAAACTGTAACGGCTTAAACTCTGTACCAGTTTCATTAAAAAATTTGCTAAAAAATTCATAATACTGAAGTCGTATTACCTGAATAGCAACAATCATACCTTCAAGAACAACAACAATGGCATTACCAGCAATCAAAACAGCCAGACCGCCAATCGGACCACACTTCTCGCTCATCATTTCAATAATGAATCCAAGAACTGCATGAGCAAGAGCGAAAGCACCTACACGCACAAAGCTTAATGAACCAGACAGATAACTGGAAACTACTTCTATAAGCTCTACTGCACCACCTATCACAAACGCACCAAATCCGTTTTCAAGTACAGGTCTGTGACCGTCAAAAATTCTTTCAAAAGGTTCCCCAAAAGCAGCAAAAAACAAAGTTATTCCAATTACAATCCAGTCATGCAATGCAGGTCCATGATGGAAAACCGCAATTCTTAATGCAAAAACAAGAATGTACCAGTAAAACAAAATACCTGCAATTCCAGTTTTTCCAAAAATTGCACTTCCAGCTTTTTTCTGAAGAAACTTATTGATGACATTAACTATAAGTCCAACAGAATTGATTATTACGCCAAGCCCAATTGTTACCGCAAAAATTCCAAAAATTACAAGCACAGAATTAGGATCTGCAGAGGGCATAACTTTTAAAATCGGAGCTCTGGGAGTCCCAAACAATCCAGTCACAAATTCTGCAAAAGGTACCAGAAGCTTTTCTGTTCCAAAAAATTCACCGGTAACAAGTCCCATTATTGAACTTGTTGTTCCAATGGCAATAAAAACAGGTGCAAATTTATTCCAGCTGCCAACTTTTACTACATTCAAAGCCATCAGGATACCAGCGATAAGAAATACAAGTCCCTGCCCAAAATCACCGAACATAATTCCAAAAAGAATTGAAAAGAACACAGCAACAAATGGAGTCGGATCAATTGAACCGTACAAAGGTGAACCATAACTGAAAATCATTCGTTCAAACGCAGATACAAACTTGCCATGATTGAGTTTTACAGGAACCTGCTCTTCTCCAGACAAAACAGATGGAACTTCAAGAGGAAGATATTCGCGGATTGCAACTCTTCCTTCTGTCAAATCATCCAATTCTTTCATAAAAGAACGGCTATCTGCAGCAGGAATCCACCCAGTCATTCTATACACAAGAGAAGTAGATTCCAGTCTATTTTCAATTTTTCTAACCTGCATACCCATAGAAAACGATCCCAAAAGCTTTAAGATTTCGTCTTTATGAGTTTCAGCAAAGTTTGCCTTTTCTTCATTTAATTTTTCAAGAGCTTTTTCAGACTCATTTTTTTCATTTTCAATATTTTTCAGAAGCTCTTCTGGAATTCCATTAAAATCTTCAGGAATCTCCATGTTCACAAAACCGTATTTTTTCAGCTCTGTATCAAGCATAAAACGGCTCTTTTTTGATGAAACTGCCATAATTCTGGAAGAATCGTCACCAAGAGAAATAATTACAGCATGCTTTCCTACAGAATTCTTCAAACCTTCAAGATTATCTTTTGGAATTCTGCCAATTTTAATGGAAATAAAAGAAAGATGTTCCAAATGACTGTAAGGAACCTGTAGATTTGAAAAAGCCTGAGCTTCTTTATAAGAATCAGAAATACGTTTTATATCGTCAATTTTATCAGACACTCTTTTTTCAATATCTGAAACCAGAGAAATCAACTTTGACGCTGCATTTCTGTCTTCATCTGTAGCTCTCTCACAGGAAAGGACACCAGTTTCTCTGTCATCTATCCCAAGAAAATTTCTAACTTTCTGAAGATTATCGAAAAATTCAGCATCAATATTTTCACTCTTTTCTTCGCTTTCAATTGAAGAGGATTTCTTATTTGACTGAAACTGAAACTTTCCTGTCTTTCCAAGATATTCAATTACATTTAAAACATCCTGTTTAAGAACCATAAGTTCAATTAATCGCATTTCTGTAGTTCTAGCCATTAAATACGTTACTCCTCTGCCGAAACCCCGGCAACATACATAGCTTCTTCTTTTCCAACATTAAGTCTTAAACCTTCAGTGGCAGCTCGTATACAATCAAGTTCCTGAAGCTTTAATATATAGAACATTACAAGAGAAGCATACGTCATTGAATTTTCATGAAAAAGTTTTTCAACTCTCTTTGTTTCTCCAAAACGTATTCTCTGTTCAATCCACATTGGATCTACATTCCATACAGAACCATCTTCGTGGGGATTTAAAAGATTTGCAAAACGCCAGTTTTCCCAATCTTCAAAATTATCTATTGATTTTGGAAGAATTTCACAAGCAAATTTACATATTGGATCGTCAGCAGAAGGTTCCTCGCCAACATAAAACAGTCTTTTCAAGATATCCTGCTGGCTCATTTTATAATAAACCTTAAGC
The DNA here is from genome assembly GCA_017381365.1 of Treponema sp. GTDB lineage: Bacteria > Spirochaetota > Spirochaetia > Treponematales > Treponemataceae > Treponema_D. The sequence goes on along the minus strand of JAFOCI010000056.1, from coordinate 17,382 downwards.
CGCAAAGCCCACAACATATTCTGCATTGAAAAAAACTTCTGATAAAAATCAACAAGAATTTTTCTAGATGAATCTGATACTTTATTAACGGATTTCCATAAAAATCGAATTTCTTCTAAGTCCAGTTTGAAATCCAATAAAAAACGTTCATCTTCCGCTGGAATTTTATCATACCATGAAAAACGAGAACCAGCAGTAATTTTTTTTATATCAGGCCATGCATCATAATCAAGACTAGAATATTCACCAAGTCTGATAACTCTTGGAGCCGTCTGCTCACCAACGCTTAATGCTGCAGAAATAACCTTAATGTTTTCTACATCAAAACGACCTAAAAGTTCTATAAGAAAGTTATCTGGCTTGGAATAATTCTGAAGAAGTTTTGTATACTGCCGCACAAAAAGCTTTACAGCCTCTGTTTCAATTTTATTTGCCAGCAATATCTCAGGAATTTGAGGAACTGGTGATTTAAAAATCAACTCCCATAACTCTGACAGAGATTTAGCATTAAAAAGACGAACAGAATTCTTGCCAACAAAAGTATTTTTCAGCATTCCGCTCATTTTTGCATAGATATAAGCCGATGCACTAGAGTAATCCATAGACACTCCTACTCTTCATTCAATACTTTTTCTAAAAAAGAATTAAACGAATCAACACTTTGTTCTGTCTGTTCTATACTGGATTTAAATTCATCAAACTTTTTTTTGTGATTTTCAGTTAAATGCTGAATTTTGTCATTATATTCAGCTTCTAAATTAGACTGGATTTTCTGAAACTGTGTTTTAAACTGGCTGTCAGCATTACAACGAGCCTCAGACAACCTTTTATTAGCTTCTGTCTGAGCTTCCTTTACAAGTAAAGAAGCCTCCGATTCTACCTTAAGAAGATGTGAAATTACATTAATTTCTGCTTCTGCCATAAAAACTCCCATAAAAAGTCAAGAAGATTGTTTCAACAATCGATTGGCTTTTTACGCTGTTCCGTAATGTAATGAGGAACAGCAGTCCAATAATAAGTTTGCAACGCAAACTTTAGGTAAGATAAAGCCGCGCTATTTTAGCGGTTTTATCTTACACCTCCTTTTAATTTCAGTAGGAAGTTTCGTATTCTCGGATTAAATTAAAAACGTCTAGTGCAGATTTTGCACCAAGCAATGCTTTATAAAAACCAGGAATATTAAGGACTCTTGCACAATCTGCAAGAATACGCAGATGTTTTTCTGCATTTCCTTTTTCAAAAAGCATCATAAAAACTACATGAATCAATGATTCATTAAAGTCTTTTGAACTGACGCCATCAATATCATAATCAACACCAGAACTGCTGATACCTATAGCAATTACTGGGGCTGAAACAGAGCTGCATTCTGCATGAGTAACAGCAACACCTTTCATTACACAAGTATTCATCTGTTCCTCACGAGAAATAAGAGACGAAATAACTTCATCTCTATCAAGCCCAGGTGTAGAACGTACCAAAACTTCTGTCATTTCCGCAAACAAACAGTCCTTATCTGCACTTTCCAGATTAACTATTATATTTTCAGTTTTAACATAATCACAGAACATTTTGATACAAGCCTATTTTATTTATTTTCTGGAACTTCTACAGATTCATACCATGGAGTCTGTTCAGCAGTAGCCTCTGTTGATTCAGCTGCTGTATTTTCAACATTAGTTGTTTCTGTAAGTTCAGCATCCATCTTTGGTTTCTTATTAAGAAGAGCAAGAACAATAGTAATCACAAAAAACAATGCTACAAGAACTGTTGTTGTCTTTGTCAAAACACTTGCCGAGTGTGATCCAAATGCTGCTGTTCCACGACCGCCTAAAAGTCCACCCATTCCACTCTGTCCGTCATCCTGAACAAGAACAAGAAGAACAAGTAATACACAAACGATTACAAACGCAACAAGAAGGATAATACCAATAGCACTCATTTAAAACTCCAAAAACCGGATATTCCGGAATAATTCAATTAATATTAGTTCTACTATAATAAACTAATATCTGTTAGTAGTCAATGAACAAAAATATATAAAAAAATTAGATGCATACAGCAAAAAAAAATGCAGATGCACGCAGATAAACGCTGAGCACTTTTTGTACCTGCGTTTACCTGCATTTTCATCTTAACACAAAATGTTTTTATCTTTAGTGTTTTTCCTGGTTTATATCTTACTTATTTTCCAAAGCATCAATATAAGAAAGGTTCAAACGACCCATCTTGTCAACTTCAAGAAGCTTAACAGGAATCTGCTGACCTTCTTTAAGAACATCGCTTACTTTTTCTACGCGCTGCTTAGAGAGTTTAGAAATGTGACAGAGACCTTCTTTTCCAGGAAGAATTTCTACAAAGGCACCAAAATCCATGATACGCTTTACAGTTCCCTGGTAGATTGTTCCTACTTCTGGATCTTCTGTAATGCCCTTAACAGCCTTTTTAGCTGCTTCAGCGTTCAATCCGTTTTTAGCGTAGATTGTTACTGTTCCGTCATCATCAGTATTGATTGTTACATCGTACTGTGAACAAAGAGCCTTAACGTTCTTTCCGCCTGGTCCGATCAAAGCACCAATCTTGTCTACAGGAATCTTCATAGTCATGATCTGTGGAGCATTCTTTGCAAGTGGAGCTGGCTTATCGATACATTCTTTCATCTTAGAAAGGATGTGCATACGGCCGGCACGAGCCTGTTCCATAGCTTTCTTCATGATTTCTGTAGTTACACCGGCAATCTTGATATCCATCTGGAAACCAGTGATACCGTCTTCTGTACCGGCAACCTTAAAGTCCATGTCACCAAGGTGATCTTCTTCACCAAGGATATCAGAAAGAATTGCATATTTTCCGTAAGGATTGTCTCCTTCTGGTTCTGTAATAAGACCCATGGCAATACCTGCAACCATTTTCTTCATTGGAACACCAGCGGCCAGCATAGCAAGACAGCCACCACAAGTAGAAGCCTGTGAAGATGAACCGTTAGATTCCATGATTTCTGATACTACACGAATTGTGTAAGGAAATTCCTCGCGGCTTGGAACCATAGCAGCCAGTGAGCGGCGGGCAAGGTTTCCGTGACCAATTTCACGGCGACCAGTTGTAAGCTTACCTGTTTCACCAACTGAGTATGGCGGGAAGTTATAGTGAAGGATAAAATGTTCTGAGCGGTCTCCATCGATATCGTCATAAGTCTGTTCATCCATTGCTGTACCAAGTGTACAAACTGCAAGGGACTGTGTTTCACCACGAGTGAACAAAGCAGATCCATGAGGAGTTGGAAGAACGCCAACTTCACAAGTGATTGGACGAATTTCTGTAACCTTACGTCCGTCTACACGTACGCCATCTTCAAGAATTGATTTACGCAAAAGTTTGTACTGAATGTCATCCATCAATGCAGCAAAAAGTTTTGCCTGCATTGGATCTTCAAGCTGGTCAGCGTATTTTGCAGCAACTTCTTTAATTGCCTTAGAAATAGCAATACCACGATTGATTTTGCTGTCCTTAAAACAAGCATCCTTCAAAAGAGGAGTTGCATCAGCTTCAATAGCTTCTGCATTTGCCAATGTTACATCAAGCGGGTTAAGCGGGAGCTTTTCCTTACCGCATTTTGCAACAAGTTCTTCCTGGAGTTTACACATATCAGAAATAAAAGCCTGAGCCTTTTCCAAAGCGCCAAGCATCAATTCTTCAGAAACTTCGTTTGCACCACCTTCTACCATTGTAAAGCCGTCTTTTGTTCCGGCAACAACGATTTCAAGGTCACCCTTTTCAATCTGTTCAAATGTTGGGTTAACAATGTATTCACCATTCAAATAACCAATACGACAAGCAGCTACTGGACCGTGGAATGGAATATCTGAAATTGAAGTAGCAGCGGAAGCTGCGATTACTGCAAGAATATCCTGAGTATGAACACCATCACAAGAAACACATGTTGGAACAATCTGAAGTTCATGTCCAAAAGATGGTTCAAAAAGAGGGCGCATTGGACGGTCAATAAGACGGCTTACCAGAATTTCCTTATCCTTTGGACGACCTTCGCGCTTTACAAAACCGCCAGGGATTTTACCAGCGGCATAGAATTTTTCGTTGTATTCAACTGTTACAGGTACAAAGTCCTGGCCTTCTGTTACATTTGATGATGCACAGATTGTAGCAATAACGGCAGCGCCTCCCCACTGAGCGTAAACACATCCGTTAGCCTGTTTACCGATTTTTCCTGTTTCAAGGATGAGATCGGCATCTCCGAGTTTGTAAGTTACTCTTGTTACTGACATTTTTTCCTTTCCTTATGTCGATTCTTTCTTTTACATCGCTATTATTTTTAACTACAGACAGACACAGATTTACACAGATAAAATCAACAGAAGGGGGAAAGCCTTCCCCTCGGCCGCACTTTGTTGCGGCCTACCCCTTCCAGCGGGAGTCCCCGCAACGCCCCTTAAGGACATTCCATCCATGTACATCTGTGTCAACCTGCGGTCAACAAAAATACTTCGCGATGCACTACATAATTTCCAAAGTGATTAGCCGTAGTGTACAAAATCATCCTTTTAAGTTTATTCCATATAAATTAAATAATCAATGGAAGAAAATCCCGTTAAGCAAAAAAAAATCCCGCCAGAACAAATCCAGCGGGATTTTGAACAGAAAACGAACTATTTGCGGAGTCCGAGTTCTTTAATGAATGCACGGTAACCTTCAAGGTCTGTGCGTTCAAAGTAGCGCAACATCTTGCGGCGCTGACCAACTACTTTCAAAAGAGCACGTTTAGCACCAGCATCTTTTGGGAATGCTTTTGTGTGAGCTGTAAGCTGCTTTGTTCTTTCTGTAAGAAGAGCGATCTGTACTTTTACAGAACCTGTGTCACCTTCTTTTGCACCGTATTTAGATACGAGTGATGAAGTTGTTTCTTTTGTAAGTGCCATTGTTGGAACCCCTTAATAAATATATTACATCTGAATCAGCGGAAGCATTGCAGGTCGGTCTCCGGGTTGAGGGATACCAATCACAAGTATTTCCGTACAACAGATTATCACATTTTATACAGACGCAAAGAAATTTGCAAGCAGGATAAACATCCATAAACAGAATCCTTTTTTTCACCGCAAGCGAACTCGATTTTTTTATCTGCGGGTGTTTTTTTGAAAACAGATTTTTTCGATTATTCTGAGCTCTGAAAAATCCGCATCACTGATTTCCAGAAAATTCTGTTCTGCTCTTAAAACTGCATTAACTTTTCCGTTCAACAAAACCTTGTATTCACCAGAAAAAGGCGCCACCTGCTTAAGAAGTTTGCGGTCTATTTTCACCAGCTTTGAATCCTGCGAAACCTCAGTTTTAACATACAATTCAAAACTGCGCTCTAAAAGTTCATTTACAACAGAAAACTCTCCGTTCTGAACAAGCTTTCTTATAGAAGAAGAACTTATTCTTTGACCGTCAGTCTGCACCAGCTTTAAAAAAGCTGCTTCAAAACCATTTTTGAATGCAAAATCAGTAATTTCTTGGATTCCAAAAAGTCCCTTGTATCCACATCTGAAATCCTGACCTTCTGCAATATATCTTAAATTTATTTTTTTATAAAGAATTTCAAAAAAATCTCTTCCGCTTATATGGCTGAACGATTCATTAAAATCAATAACAACTACAAAATCAAAACCCTTATTTTCATACTGAAAAAGCCGCTGCTGCAACGTGGCAATATCTCCTGCATAATTAACAGGATGCTTTAATCCGGGAAGAGCCTGTTTAAAAGTAATTATTCCAGAGATAAGATTTTTTTCTGTCGCAGCGTTAAGCACTGAAACAAAAAGAGACTCATGCCCCTTGTGAGGTCCGTCAAACGAACCGATTGTCAGAGCTGAGCCTTTTTCAAAAAAATCTGACTTTACATTCTGAATGTCGTTCCAGTCAAAAACCTTCACGATTTATTTTTCCCAAAGCACAGCAGGATAATAACCTTCCGTAATTTTCTTTGCAATTTCTGCTTTTACAACTTCCCTGTCTTCAGGATAAGTCATTCCGAACCAACTTTCTTCAGAGGTGTAAACTTTCATAGTTCCCTTACCTTCGTGAATTATATCGCTGGCAACAACAGGAAGCAAAGCCTCTGTCTTTTCTGCCGTAACATTATTTTTAATGAAATTTTCCCAGTAAATATTAAACTGTTCAAAAGCCTTTGGTCCAAAGCCGAAAAGATTCATACTAACAGTTTCTTTTCCTGTCAACTGAACTTTTTTATCGCCCATATCAGAAATAACTTTATCGCCTTCAAAGTAAATCTTAAGGTTTTCTACAATTGATTCCAGCTGACCGTTATTTACAGTACAAACACCACGGCTCACAGAGCCGTTGCGGCTCATAGTCTTTTCAAGAACATATCCAACCATTGCATGTTCTGTAGAATCATTAGAAATTCCAGAAAGATGCTTTCCAAGAGTTTCAAACGCACTACGACCGTAATAATCATCCGAATTAATTACTGCAAACGGTTCATGAATTGCCTTTTCTGCACACAAAATCGCGTGAGCTGTTCCCCAGGGTTTTGTTCGTGCAGAAGAAAGCTTAATCTGCTCTTCTGTCAAAAGACTTTCATGACTCTGAAAAACATATTCTGCATCAAAATTACGAGCCACCCGGTCAAACAGTCTTTCTCTAAAATCTTTTTCTATATCTTTACGAATGATATAAACAACTTTGCCAAATCCAGCTTTCTTTGCATCATAAGCTGCAAAATCAAGAAGACATTCTCCATTTTTTCCTACAGCATCAATCTGCTTGACACCACCATAACGGCTTCCCATACCTGCTGCTAAAACTAAAAGCGTTGGTTTCATATAACCCCTCTTTTTTTTTCGATTCTGTATTATTCCATAATTACAGTTTCTAATGCAAGATGCATCATATCTTTGAAAGTCAACTGTCGTTCTTCAGGTGTTGTAGAATCTCCTGTAAGCAGATGATTACTTACTGTAAAAATGGCCAGAGCTTTTCTTTTGAATTCTGCAGCCAGCGTAAACAACTCTGCAGATTCCATTTCAAGACCCAATACTCCATATTGTTTCCATAAATCTAAATCTTCTTTTTTTCCGTAAAAACGATCCTGAGAAACAACAGGTCCAACAAAGGCTCTTATATTAAGTTCTTTTGATTTATTATAAGCATTATAAAGAAGCTGAAAATCTGCCGATGGCGCATAATGCAAACCGCCAAAACGCTGATTAAGAAGATACGAGTCTGAGCAGGCAACATTCGCAATTATTGTATCACGAACCTTAACCTCTGATTGAATCGCTCCAATTGTACCGATTCTGATTGCTTTCTGAACGTTATAGAAATCAAAAAGCTCATGAACGTATATGGAAAGAGATGGCTGCCCCATACCAGTCCCCTGAACAGAAACAGGAACTCCTTTGTACTTACCAGTAAAACCAAGCATTCCACGAACATAATTATAGCAAACTGCATCTTCAAGAAAATTCTCTGCGATAAACTTTGCCCTCAAAGGATCACCTGGCAATAATATTCTTTCGGCAACAGCACCTTTTGGCACATTAATATGTTCACTCATAGGTCAGATTATAGCATAAAATTTAAATTTAGCAAAAAAAACTGTTATCAATCATTTCATTGGTAACAGTTAGTAAATAATCATTCTGTAATAAAAACAATAAACCAGAAACTTTGTATAAACAAATATCAGCACATAACATCTGAACAACTAAACTAAAAATTCCAGCTGATTCCAGATATGCCCGTCACATAAAAACAATTCCAAAAAGTGCACCGCAAATTACAACAAAGAATGGATGCCATTTAAAGCGATGCCGCAACCAGAAAAACAGGCAGTAACCGGAAATATTCATCCAGTTAAAGAATTCTTTCCAGCCTGCAGTTGTATAAAGAACTCTTAAATCCTGAGGTACATAAATAAGAACATTCATCAGCATCTGTATACAAATCACAAGAACCATGCCGGAACCTGCAGGTCTTAAATACGAAAAAATATTCTGCACACATTTATTTTCGCGGAATTTTATTATTATACGGGCAATTATAAGAATAGTAATAATTGATGGAAGAACCTCGCCAATTGAAGTAATTATGGCGCCAGGGATTCCATAAAATTCATATCCAAGGTAGGTTGCCATGTTAATACCAACGGGACCTGGAGTACTTTCGGAAATGGCAATCATGTTATAGAACTGATCAACAGAAATCAAACCTTTTTCTACAATTGTCTGCTGCATCAGAGTAATTGCAACAAGTCCGCCTCCAACAGTAAAAAGACCTATATAAAAGAAAGTGCAGAAAAGCCATAAAAGACTTACATCATTTGTCATCTTCAGCCTCCGCTTCTACATTTTTTTTCATCTTATTTTTTACAAAATATGTAATTACACCTAAAAAGGCTGCTCCTAATACAATTAAGTACGAAGGTACTTTAACATAATAAATCAGTAGAAACGAAGCTAAAAGCACCAGAAGAGTTACAAAATTCTTTACACCTTTTTTTATAAAATTAAGAGTTGCGTCTGTAATCAAAGCACAAACTGCAACATTTATTCCGCTCATAGCTTTCTGAACGTTTGGATATTGATCAATTGACTGAATCACGCCTGCCAGGGCAGTAATGATAATAAGTGACGGAGAAATAATCCCCAGTGTTGCAACAATTCCCCCGGTAATCCCAGCTTTTTTATAACCTACAAAGGTTGCTACATTTACGGCGATAATACCTGGTGTTGACTGACCGACAGCATAATAATCCAGCAATTCTTCTTCTGTAATCCAGTGTTTTTTTTCTATAAGTTCACTTTGCATCATAGGAAGCATAACATAGCCGCCACCTATAGTAAGAAATCCTATTTTTATAAAGGAAATCAGCAATTCTAAAAAAATATTCATAGCCACATATTAGACAAAAAAAACAAAGATGTTAATAATGTTTAAAAAAATCATAATAGAAAACTGGCAATAACATCAAGGCAGAAGGGGCTGTCCCAAAAGTACAAATTACAGTGGTCATTGAGCCTTTCAAAATGGGGGCTGTTCCAAAAGTAATGAGTGTAGCGCTCATTGAGCCCTTCGACAGGTGGTTTCTGAGCCTGTCGAAGGGCTCAGAAACCACTCGTCGAAATGACTGCTACACTAAATGTGATGGTTTCGATAAACTCAACCACCGTAATGCAAACTTATTGAACAGCCCATCAGACAAGTTCAGCCACAGCATTACAAACTTTTTAAACAGCTACGATTTTTAACCTTTTACAGCACCGGCGGCAATACCTTTTATTATGTATTTCTGCAAAGCCAAGTAAAAGGCTATAATTGGAATGGAAGAAATTGTCAGTGAAGCGCACATTGGACCATAATCTTTCATGAACTGACCGTTAAAACGCATCTGTGCAAGCTGAATTGTTCCCTGTTTTGCAACAATCAAAGGCAAAAGAAAATCATTCCATATCCACAATGCATCAATTACAGCAACAGTAGCAATAATCGTTTTTATTAATGGCAAAACAATTCTGAAAAAGATGTAGAATTTCTCTGCGCCGTCAATTGCCGCTGATTCTTCCAGTTCCTTTGGAACAGATTTTATAAATCCATGAAACATAAAGATTGCTGTTGGGCATCCCAACCCCCAGTACATAGGAATAAGACCAGGAACGCTCATAAGATGCAAATCCGCTGCAAGAACTCCAATTGGAACCATAATGATCTGAAACGGAATTACAAGACTAAATGCAAAAAAAGCATATAGAACAGAAGCGATTTTCCACTCAGAACGAACAAGTCCATAAGCGCACATTGCAGACGTAATAATAATACCACCTGTACCTAAAACCGTTACCATAAGAGTATTCAGAAATACACGAGGAAACTGCATTTCTTTCCATGCCTGCACATAGTTCCCTAAAAACATTTTTACCGGAAGCCCAGTTGGTTTTATGATGATATCTGCATTTGGTCTGAATGAGTTTACAACAACAAAGAATAACGGATAAATAAAGAAAACAGCAAACACAACTAAAGAAACGCCTAAAACAACTTTTTTTGAGCTTTCATTACTTTTATTTGAAAAATTCATTATGCTTCAATCTCCTTTCTTTTCATTACATAAAGCTGAACACCTGTTATACAAACAATAGCAAAGAACAAAACCATTGCCTTTGCAGTAGCCATACCAGCCTCCTTCAGCGAGAAAGCATCAAAATAAATATCCATAACAAAAGGTACAGTTCCTGTAGCATAACCAGTCTGACCAATCATTGCATAAATCAAGTCAAAACTCTTTAATGCATTTGCAATTGTAAGGAACAAAGAAATTGTTAAAGACGGAATCATTAACGGAAGTGTAATATATCTGAATCTCTGCCAGCCAGTTGCACCATCAATTTTTGCGGCCTCTATTACATCAGTAGAAATATTCTGAAGTCCAGCAAGATAAACAATCATGTAATATCCACAACCCTGCCACACAGCTACAAGAACAAGAAGCCACGGAGTTTTATTTGGGTCTGAAAGCCATTTTTCAACATCAGTTACTGCTGGTAATAACTGAACAAAAAGCATAGACCATATAAGTGCTACAATAATCATTGAAAGAACGTTTGGTAAGAAAAAAACAGTTCTTAATATTTTCTGAGCATGAATTCCAGAATCAAGAGCCAGAGCAAGACCAAAGGCAAGAACATTTATACCAATAACTGAAAAAATTGCAAAAAAGATTGTAAAACCAACAACACCCATGTTTCTGCTTTTTACAACCCATACATCTGCCAGATTTTCTTTTACGTGACAGATTTTTACAAATTCATCAGAAACCTTATAAACGATATTCTTTGATTCTTCTGAAATTTTATTAATCTTTATAAAGCGTTCAATAACCAGTTCTCTTAAAGTTTCATCAAAACTTAACGTTACATCCTTCAATTCCCGGATAAAGGAATCTACAGCTGGTTCTGATACCCCAGCTTCTAAATCCATTAAATCCCATAGCTCATTGAAGAGAATAAATTCATCAAATTCTGGTTTTAAAACATATCTGCCTTTATTTGAATCATATTCGTATGCCCCCTGAATAAGAGAAATATCAATTTTTCTCTTTGAAGCATTTTTTACAATTTCTTTTTTATAAGTCTTTTCCGGGAAGAAACCAGGAAGACTCGATGTTTTCGTAAACTTTTTAATTATATTTGTATGCGGATAAAAATCCTTATCAATTTTTCCTGTGAAAATTTTTTTGTAATTCTGGAGACCAACAAATTTATTTTTTTCCGGCTGATATCCAGTCTTACCAACGATACGTTCAAGTTTTCTACGTGTTTTTCCACCAACACTCAATCTCTTATAAGAATCATCTGCAGAATCATATTTGTATATTTCCTGCAAAAAAAGACGATCCTTTTGATTTATCTTTTCATTGAAAAGAATCTTAGATTCAAAATCTTTTTTATTCAGAATAATCGGAGTTTTAGGAGTAAGCCCATCCCAGTTGGTCATGGAAATTCCTATACCTCTAAAAAATGGTGTTATAAAAAAGATTATATATAATAATAAACAAGGCAAAATAAAAGAAGTAAAATAAAAAACCTTTTTAGAGCTTGCTTCAACCATTCATAAACCTCTTCTGCGTGAAAAAAAATAGGGGCTGTCCAATAAGTTTGCATTACGGTGGTTGAGTTTATCGAAACCACCACATTTAGTGTAGCAGTCATTTCGACGAGCTCAATGAGCGCTACACTCATTACTTTTGGGACAGCCCCTATTTAATCAATCAATATTATTTACTTACAGAAGCAGCCCACTGAGCATCAATACCTTTGATAACTTCATCAGCTGACTTTCTCTGGAACATGTACTGCTGAGCACCGTTCTTACAAGCATCTTCAAATACATCTGTTGGATACTGTGAGAATGCCCAAGGAGAAGAACCTTTATCTTCTACAGATTTCATAAGATCAACATATGGACCACCGAATGCAGATACATCAACACCTTTGAATGGTGGAATAAGTTTATATTCAGACATCCAGAGTTTCTGTCCTTCAGCAGAAGTAAGCCAGTTTACAAACTTAACAGCCATTTCCTGCTTTTCTTTTGAAGACTGAGAAGAAACACCGAATGTAGAGTCAACATCTGAGTAGAATGTATTCATGCTAGCATCGTTGTAAACAGGGAATGGAATAAATCCTGCGTTAAGCTTTGGATTCAATTTCATTGCATCTACATAAGCCCAAAGTCCCTGAACCATCATTGCTGATTCACCCTTTGCAAATGACTGCTGCTGTTCACCGCCGCCCATTTCTGCTGCGTTTGAATTCATATTTTCGCGATAAAAATCAAGAACACCAAAAAGTTTTGCAGTATCAATTACACCGTAAGTAGACTTACCTGTATTCATTGTTCCAACAAATTTTTCTGCATCAATTTTCTTTTCTCTAAGAAGTGCAGTATGAATCATTGTAATAAAATGTCCTACAGACCAGTTTTCTTTAAGAAGTGCTGCAAATGGAACAATGTCATTCTGTTTAAGAACGCGACATACATTCTGAAGTTCACGATATGTTGCTGGAGGCTGAATTCCACATTTTTCAAAAATATCTTTATTATAGATGATACCAATTCCGGCATAATCCATTGGAACAGCATACTGTTTTCCGTTCCATGATACAGCTGGCAATGAACTTGGCAATACACGGTTCATAGCCTCTTCTTTTGAAAGATCCAAAAGAAAACCTTTTGAAGCGTATTCCTTAATACGAGAATATGCCTGCATCTGAAGAATATCTGGCAAGTCACCTTGTGCCGCACGAGCGGACATAGCTGAGTCAGCATCATTTGGAATGATAAGCATGTCGATTGTTACACCAGGATTTGCTTTTTCAAAAGCCTTTACAATATTCTTAAGACCTTCCTGATTTTCCTGTTTGTAATAATACATTTCAAGTTTAATAGTTCCCTTGCCATCAGCAGCTACTGCTGATTTTTTCTGGCAACCTGTAAATGTTGTAGCTGCCATCACAACTGCAACTACTGCTGTTAAAATCTTTTTCATCTTTTCCTCCCTAAGAAAAAACTATTAATAATTATCTTACAGTATTAAAATTTTGTCAAAATTTATTTTTTTACAGACGAAATCCACTGCATATCAATCATTTTTAATACTTCTTCTGCTGTTTTTGTTTTCAGCATATATCCTTGTGCTCCAGATTTACATGCATTATCAAAAACTTCAGTAGGATACTGAGAGAACAACCATGAAGATGCTCCTTTTTTCTCAACAGAATTCATAAGATCTACATAAGGACCTCCAAAAAAAGAAACATCAATTCCTTTAAAAGGAGAAATCAACTTATACTCTTGAATCCATACCTGTTCACCTTCTGTTGAAGCAAGCCAGTCCATAAAGCGCATTGCAGCTGCGTACTTTTCTTTTGAAGACTGGGATGAAACCGAAAAAGCAGAATCTACATCCGCATAAAATACATTCATTTTTGAATCATTATATATTGGGAAAGGAATAAAACCGGCGTTAAGATTAGGATTCAGTTTCATAGCATCAACATAAGCCCAAAGCCCCTGCACCATCATGGCAGCTTTACCGCTTGCAAATGCCTGCTGCTGTTCTGCTCCGCCCATATTAGCTCCGTTTGGACTAAGGTTTTCTCTATAAAAATCCAGAACTTCAAAAAGTCTGTCAGTATCTATGATTCCATAAGAAGTTTTTGATGCATTCATATCTGTTATAAATCTTTCTGGATCTATATTACGTTCTTTCATCAACGCCGTGTGAATCATTGTAATAAAATGTCCCATTGACCAGTTTTCTTTTAACAGGGCTGCAAACGGATCAATACCATTATCCTGTAACACTTTACAAACCTCTTTCAACTCTTCAAAAGTTTCTGGAGGAGCAATATGGAGTTTAGAGAATATATCTTTATTATAAATAATACCAATACCAGCAAAATCCATTGGAAGTGCATACTGCTTTCCATTCCATGAAACAGCTGGTAAAGCGCTTGGCAAAACCTTTGTCATAATAGCTTCCCTGGTAATATCAACAATAAGACCGCGAGAAGCATATTCTTTTATACGGGAATAAGACTGCATTTGAAGAATATCTGGAAGAGTACCAACATCTGCTCTTGAAGACATTAACGAATCATCACCATTTGGATCACAATGCAATTCAATTTTAATATCAGGATTAGCCCGTTCAAATGCATCAATAACATTTTTAAGGCCTTCCTGATTTTCCTGCTTATAATAATGCAACTGAAGATTCACAGTATTAAAGCCAGCACCTAAATCCACCTGTTTCTTCTTACAACCAGTTACTGCACACACAATAAAAAACAACAATAATATCTTTTTCATATTTCCTCCGTTGAAAAAATAAACTTTCAAATATGCTAAAATTGCGATGTTTCAAAGTCTTTATCTTTATTACTATAATCTCACTTTCTTTTATTTGTCAAAAAAAAGGGAACTGATGTATTAAAATCAGTCCCCTTTTTCTAATCTGAAGAAAATTGTACTATTTCTTAATGTTTCTTCCGTACAAATCAGAAACAAAAGCAAGCCACTCTGCCTTTTCTTTTGTCAATGAACCTGCAGGCATACGCCAAGCCCAGTTAGAGCCTGTTGTATTTGGAGTATTCATACGTGTTTCTGCACCAAGACCAAGAACATCCTGCATTGGAATAACTGCATAATCTGCTGTAGAAGCAATAGCGGTCCTGATAAGAGCCTTGCAAAGTTCTCCCTTATTAGAAAGATCCCGAGCTTCAGAAGCTTCAACCTTGCGGCCATATGCGTATTCTGCAGCCAGTTTAACAGCTGAATCATCAGCAGCATCAAGCCATCCCTGCATTGTATCATTATCGTGAGTACCTGTATAAACAACAGAATTCTGAGGATACATGTGTGGAAGGAAGGCATTTACCATACCATCTTTTCCAGCTTCGTTAGGATCAAATGCAAACTGAAGAACCTTCATACCTGGGAAACCAGCATCATCGCGAAGTTTTTTAACACCATCTGTAATAACACCAAGATCTTCCGCAATAATAGGAAGAGCTCCCAAAGCTTTTTTAATTGCATTAAAGAGATCAATATTCGGACCTGGAACCCATTCACCGTTAACAGCAGTTGGATCACCATAAGGAATTGACCAGTAAGCTTCAAATCCACGGAAATGGTCAATACGAACAACATCAACAAGTTTTGTCATGCGCTCTGTTCGTTTTACCCACCAGGAATAATGGTCTTTTTTCATTGCATCCCAGTCATAAAGAGGATTTCCCCAAAGCTGACCAGTTGCAGAGAAATAATCAGGTGGAACACCGGCAACTTTTTTAGGAGTTCCATTTTCATCAAGCTGGAAGAACTTCTGATTTGCCCATACATCAGCAGAATCAGCGGCAACGAAAATAGGAATATCACCAATAAGAGAAATTCCCTTTTTGTTTGCATAATCTTTTACACTGAACCACTGTTCAGCAAAGAAGAACTGAATTGTCTTAATCTGTTCGATATTTTCTGTATGTTCGGCATTCCACTTAGAAACAGCCTTAGCATTGCATTTTGCAAGATCTTTTGGCCAGAATGCATTCCACATCTGTGCAACACCGCTTACACCCTGCTTTTCTGCTTCTGCATCATAATACTGTTTGATGCTTGTAAAGTTTGCATAGTTATCAAGCCATGCAGCATTGTCATTCTTAAATGCTTCATAAGCAACACGGTCATTCTGATTTGCATTTTTAAGAAAATATGCAGCACATTTAAAAAGAACCGGCATTTTCCACCAGACAACAGAACCATACTCAACACTGCCTTCAGATTTTATGTAATCTGCAGGAACAACATCATTCTTGTCTGCCCAGCCTTTTTTAACAAGTCGGTCAAGATCAATCATTAATGGATTACCAGCAAAAGTTGAAAATGATGCATAAGGTGAATCACCATAACCAGTTGGACCAATAGGAAGAATCTGCCACAATGTCTGATGAGCTGATTCTAACCAATCTACAAATTCATAAGCCGCTTCGCCAAGCGTACCAATACCTGCTGAACCCGGCAAAGATGTCGGATGCATTAAAATACCACTGCTTCTATTCATAATAATTTTGATTTTAATGTAGGTAATGCAAAATGTAAATGATTTTTTTACAGGGAATGAACACCACCCCTTAATGCGCCCCACGAATAAACTAGAAAAACCAGAATGGACGGACACCGACACAAACATGGGAGTAACGTTCGTTCTCATAAGATATGGCAGTCGGATTTCATACTACTTATACGATTTGAAGGCCGGGGTATTCAATCCTCCGCCGAATAAAAAAAGGGCTGTCCCAAAAGTAATGAGTGTAGCGCTCATTGAGCCCTTCAACAGGTGGTTCCTGAGTCTGTCGAAGGGCTCAGGAACCACTCGTCGAAATGACTGCTACACTAAATGTGGTGGTTTCGATAAACTCAACCACCGTAATGCAAACTTATTGGACAGCCTCTTCTATTTCTGATTCGACCTTATTAGAGTACGCAGATTGGTACGAATGTGTCAGCCTTCAGAGAAGCACCGCCAATCAAACCACCGTCGATATCTGGCTGTGCCAGAAGTTCTGGAGCGTTTGAAGCCTTCATAGATCCACCGTACTGGATGATTACTTCATCAGCAACCTTCTGGTTGTAAAGCTTAGCAATGTAACCACGGATAAACTTATGGATAGCCTGAGCATCTTCTGGAGTTGCAGTTTTACCTGTACCAATAGCCCAGACTGGTTCGTAAGCAATTGTTACGTTCTTCATCTGTTCTTCTGTTACACCTGCAAGACCTGCAGAAAGCTGGAATGCACAAACCTGTTCCTGTTCGCCAGCTTCACGTTCTGAAAGGAGTTCACCGATACAAAGGTCAACTTCAAGACCATCGTTCAATGCCTTGCGAACCTTTTTGTTGATCAATTCATCAGATTCACCGATTTCGTGGCGGCGTTCTGAGTGTCCAAGGATTACACACTGACAGCCGATATCCTTAAGCATTGTTGTTGATACTTCACCAGTGTGAGCACCGTTGTCTGTAGCAGCACAGTCCTGAGCTGCCAGGATAATGTTTGAACCCTTTACAACCTGAGCTACTGCGTCAAGGTATACAAAAGGAACACCAATCATATATTTGTTTGTTTTGCCTTTGAGCTGTTCAACAAGATCCTTAGCCAAAGCAACAGCTTCTGCCTTAGATGTGTTCATTTTCCAGTTACCAGCAATGTAATGTGTACGTGCCATTTTTATCTCCCATAAAAAGTCAAGAAGATTGTTTCAACAATCGATTTGACTTTTTACGCTGTTCCGTAATGTAATGAG
>JAFOCI010000055.1 GCA_017381365.1 Treponema sp. | reverse complement strand
TGGAACTGCAACTGCGGTTGGAATGTTCTTGACACAACTTCTGTTCTTTGCCTTGGGCCTACTGTTTGCCAGCCTCTTCAAATCTTATAAGGCTGCGGTGCGGACAGGAACAATTTCCATGCTGGCTGCCTATGGGTTGGCCTTTACTGCCGAGTACACAGGAAATCATTTCCTGGACTACCTGACCCCATTGCGTTATTTTGATGTGTACGAGGTAGCACTGCACGGTTTCCACCTTCCCTATCTCGTCTTAACGATCGTTGTGGCAGGTATTTGTGTCGCAGCTGCCCTGGATCAGTGGAAACGGCGGGAATTGTGATGTTACGGTTGACGACCCTCCAAAAATTGCGGGTCGTTATACCTGTACCTTATTATAACATGATATAATCATTTATACCAACTATCGATTCCTGATAATCTTCTTCTGCCTGATATAACCCCATATTACAAAACTGTTTTTCAGTTAAACGCATAATTCGAACTGTTCCGGTGTTAGGAATATATGGTTTTATTCTATTGAGATGTTTTTCTGCTCCTTTGCGGTTATTTGTAATTCTCATGAAAACCTCACTTTGCAGTAATACATATCCGTCTTTTATAAGAAACTTTCTTAATTCAGTATAAGCCGCTTTTGTTCCTTTCTTATTTGTTGGATTCAATAAAACTAGAATTCTCATATAATAAACAGCTATCCCCTACTCGCTTATAACTTCTATTTTTTCAACTGGCAAAATATCTGGCAATTTCAATAAATTAATATCACTTTCTTCTATAGCCTGTTTAAAGCTTTGAATCATTATGTTTATTCCATTAGAAATAGTGTTTTTTTCTTCATTTATGAAACAGGCGTTATGCAATACTAACGCTAAGGTTCTTCTCTGCTCCCTGCTAAGATTCGTCTGTGAGGAGACAATTTCGTGAGCAACAACATCTACCATTGCTCTCCATGGTTCTATTAAATCATCTGCTAAATTGAATCCATTAAATGATCCTTCATGATGAATTCCTATGGCCGGATAAAAACCAGCACAAACTAAATCCCGAATTATAGTATTTCTAACAATTGCATATCCATAATTCAAAACAGAATTAATTGGATCATCATTTCTTCTTACTAAGCCTGGATGAAATTGTTGGAAATAGAATTTTGCAGCATTTCCTTCGATATTATCAGGGTCCCCTGCTTTCAAATTTTTCATCATTTCAAAAAGTTCCTTTGTTCCTTCAATTCCAAGAAGTGTCAAACATTTTGCCTGATTTTCAATTTTCTTTTGAATAATTTTTTCCCAAAGCTCGCCTTTTAAATTTTCGTCCATGCTTAACTGCTGTCTTGCAATTTGTGCATTTCGTACATTTGCATCATAAGGAAGAACTATACTTGCTGGCATATAATCTTTTCCAATTGTTACTAGCCCTATTTTATTTTCGCTTAAAACAGATAAAGCCATTGTTGAAAGTCTTATATTTGCACCTGTACATATAATAAGTTCCAGATCTTCCAGCGGAACCGATACTTTTCGTTTCTTTTTGGGAGCAATTTCCTGCTCTATCGTTAATTGATTTGCTGTAACATGAAGTTCACTTGGCTGTGTGATTTCTAATATTCTGAATCCATCCATAATTTGTCTTTTCTTTGGGTTCTAGGTGTCCCCCTAGCGCATACGTTAGCCTTGGCTAATGTGTATTGCGCCCTTGTAGTCTTTTCGCCTAAAACTCAAAGCCTGCAAGCAAGTTATTAATTTAATTCCTCCAGGAAGGAAACAATTGTGTCTAAAACAGTATCAACTGGATCGTCTACCCATTTTTTGTCTGTTTCGGCAAGATTTATTCTTTTTATTGTAAAGACCTAAGGTGTCAATGACTGACATCGTGATTTTTTTATATTGTTTTCCTTACATAGAAAGTCTTGCTTGCTTGACCGTGCTTTTCAATCTTTCCTTCGTCACAAAGTTGTTTGAGAGCTTTTTCGATTGTCTGTCGGGCCAGAGTTGGACAGTGTTCCTGGACATCACTTTTAGTGAATTTTCCAAGCTGGTTCTTTGCTACACGTTCTACCATTTCGTAAGCCGAGATTTTATCTTCTATAAGATTCAATCTGTCTTCAAAATCTCTGTATGCTGCAAGAACAATTCCCAGGATATATTTTACAAAAGCCGTATTATCATTGGTTCCTTCATGCCAGTTTTCAGAAGACTCTTCCAGAACGTCATAATAAGAATCCTTTGTCTTTTCGATTTTCTTTTCCAAACTTATGTATTTGCAGACAACAAAGCCGGATCTGTAAAGCAGAAGTGTTGTGAGCAAGCGAGACATTCTTCCATTTCCATCGTTGAATGGATGGATGCACAGAAAGTCTTTTATAAAGTTGCTAATCAATAGGAGAGAATCAATTTCGCCAAGACTCATTGCTTTATTGAAAGTTTCACAAAGTTGTTCCATAGCAATAGGTGTTTCAATTGGACTGAGAGGTTCAAAAAGAACGTTTGAAGTTCCATCTGGAAGATTTGCAACAATGTAATTCTGAGTATTTTTGAACTTTCCTCCAAAATCAGGATTTGAATACTGATAAAGATATTTATGTAGTTGCAGAATGTAGCTAGGTGTGATGGGAATGTATTCAAAATTTTCGTGAATTATATTAAGAACATCACGATAGCCCATGATTTCTTTTTCATCTCTGTTTTTTGGAGTAGTTTTTTCCTGAACCAGCTGCTTGATTCGTGTATTAGTAGTAACAATGCCTTCAATCTTGTTAGAGCTTTCTGTACTTTGGATCTTTGCTATTTCTACCAGTTTTTCCAGTTTCTCTTTTTTCTGGCTGATGAAAAGCTGCTGTCTGCCCTTGTATTCATGTATTTTGGCAATGTAGCCCATGATTTCATTATCAATGTTGCAGTTCAGCTTTGAATAATCAAAAGTTCGCATCCCCTACTATACTCCTATATCTCCTATTATAACATATAAATTAGGAGATTACTATTGAATATAGGAGATATTAAGAATAAATTGTAAGCAAATAGCTGCTGTTATATCTCCTATTCTGATTATTAAAATAGGAAATGCTCATGATGAATAGGAGAACTCCTAGAGAAGTGAGTTGAAGGTTTGGTTATTTTTTTTCCGGCCAGTCTGCATTTACTTCACCAGTTCTATACCCTTTTGACTTCATGTATTCCATCAAGTTCAAAGGTGGTAGATCATGCTCTGCCCTTCTCTTATTTTTTTCTTCAAGTTTTGCAAGAAGCTCTTCAATGGCCATTTCTGCAGGATTGAATCTTGCCTTTGGCTTTGGATTGTTCTTCTTTGCAGCCTTTTCTTTTACAGTTTGATCCCAGTTCCAAACCCATTCATGAGGTGGAAGTTCGTCAAAAGGACCTTCTGTATCTTTATCTTTTGCGAAATCATGCAGCTTGTAGATTTCAAGATTTGTGCTGAATGCGTAATTTACACCTAATTCTTCTGCAAACTCTTTGGATCTTTCCATGCAGGCATCGCAGTCTTCACCAGGAGTCATAACGGCTACTGGTTCTTTTTTTTGATTTATTAAAACTATGGCTGGTTGAATCGGTTTCCCTGATTTTCCAGTAAAAATATTTTCAATTCTCAGGTATCTAGGACGCCATTTTGAGCGAATTGTATTTAGATGTTTCATTCCTATTTTCAAGGAACGAGATTTGATCTTTGTGAATTCACCATTGGCGATATATTTTTCAACTGCTTCCCTAATGTCAGTGCCAGTGCAGTCAATTTTTTCGTTTACTGAGGTCCATAGATATAGTTTAAGTCTAGAATTTTCTCCAGGAAGAATTCCTGGTTCTTCTACACATTCGGCCTGGAGAAATTTTCCATAATAATCAAATACAACTGATGTATCGCCATTTTCTTCTATTGATACATCAATGATTTTTGCACCAATCAGACTGAATACTCTTCTAAGAAAAGCTCTATGAACAAATGCAGGTGCATGACCAGTTTCGATTTCACATTCCTTGATAGCATACTCTACCCTTTTCCAATTCAATCTAGTCTGGCTGAGTTTAGAATCGTCTAAAGAATTGAGTTTTGTTTCTTTTAGTTTGAGGTATTGATTTCTTGTAAGATTTTTTGCACGCAGTAATTTACGCCAGTTTTTCTTTATTTTCTTTTCGCCATCTGTAAAAATTTCCGGAAACCATGCAAAGAGATAATCATACTGTTGTGCAGATAGCTTGTAGTCATTGTTTTCGTCATGGAAAATTACTGTTTTTAGTACAAGGCGTGTTATTCTCATTTAAAAACCTATATATTTAGATTATTTGAGATTGTTCAGGATGTTTTCATGGATTCCTGAATCGGAAATTATAAGCTTTCCGGCTGAAATTTGAAGTGCAGCATAATCAAGGCACATTCTAATTCCATGTGAAAGACTTAATCCTTCTGCTCCAAAGAGTTTTTCATATTCCTTTTTCTTGGCTTTACTTATATAGAAGTTTAAGAGGACCTTTTCTTTTTCATCGTTCTTCTTTTCTTCCCTGGCCTTTGTTTCTGTTTCAACTGCCTGATTAATGATATTTAATTTTGCAGCAGTTCCTGCAGCTGCATTAGCTAAAGCTTCACTTTCCTTTAATTTTGCCATTCTATTTTTCTCCAATAATATCGTTTACGATTGTCTCCAGAACTTCTGTTGTGTCAGGCTTCATGCGGTCTAATGCCTGAACTGCTTTTTGCTGCAGAGCTGCCTTTTTGAAGATTTCATCATTAGGGACTTTATATTTTTTGAGAGTGAGTTCATCAATTGTTGTAATGAGACTTTTCTGAACGGCTTTTCTCTTGTCGTAGTTATTGAAGATGAGTTTTTCAAGAACTGGCTTTGGATCACCGCTTTTGAGTTTTGTCAGGAGAAGGAAGAAGTCTGATAATCCATCAATTGAGTATTTATCAATCTGCAGAACTGGGATTACTTCATCAGATCCGAGAAGAACTTTTTTATCAAGTTCTGAATAAGATGGTGGCATATCGAACAGAATAAAGTCAGGAGATAAAGTTGCTAATTCTGCAATGAAATTCTTGATGGCATTACGATTTTCAATTTCTGTTGCTTCACCTCTGGCCCATTTGTCGAGTTTTCCGCCTGCAGAAAGTTTTTTACAAGGAACCAGGAAAAGGCCATCGTATTTAGTTCTGCATACGATATTTGTTATTCCGATGGAATTGTCATAAAGGTAATCTGCAAGTTCATATTCCATAGAATCAGGATCTGCAGGATAGAACTGGCTTGTAAGGTTTGCCTGGCTATCTGTATCAACAAGAATTACTTTTTTTCCTTTTGTTATGAGTTCACCTGCAATTGCTGCAGTAAGAGTTGTTTTTCCGACTCCACCTTTGTGGTTATAGAAACAGATTGTTTTCATAAAGATGACTCCTTCTCAAAATCTTAATTTTTATTATAAATGCAAAGTTAAAAAATGTAAAGAATATATATAGAAACTTCTTTATATACATAAAGAGAATATAAAGAGAAAGTTCTTTATATATATAAAGAACATAAAGAGAAAGTTCTTTATATAAAATAGAGGACGCAAATAGAAGCGTTTTAAGGGGGGTGTTTGAAAAAAAACGTGTAATTACCCTACCAACTCGTTTTGAAGCGTTTCTAGGGCCTTTTTTGAATGTGTACATTTTTTACCGGAAATTCGACCAAAATTGCCTGAATGTGGTACTGTTTTTTCTTTGCAGCAGAACTATATTGTAAACATAACTTGAATGGTTATTTCTTGGATTTTTTATAGCTTTTACTGATTACTGCAGCAGCTTTTATTAGTTTTGGTTATTGATTTTTTGCAAGATTTGACCGATAATATATGCAACGGCTTAGAACCCCGTTTTTTACAGAGTATTAGATTTATTAAGAAGAACTTAACAAGTTGATATTGGCATTGGTCTAGTTGTAGACGTTTTCCGATTGCCAGTATAAGGCACTCGGGAGAATGCTGATATTTGTTTTGTATTGATTATTTTTTTTGTTTTTCTAATACGGCAAAAAATATAAAAGATACGGACTGGTTTATATTGAGTAAAACTCAATATCAATTTGTTAAGTTCTTTTTTTATGTAATGCCGAGGTTCTTACCGTTGGGGAAAAATATATTGATGTGTCATTCTGTGGCACTTCGGTATATTAAAATGATGGTGGGAATCGAAAAAAAGTGAACTCATTTATTGGGACATCGGCAGCGGCATTACAAACTCAACTCAAATCGTCTTATTTCATAGGAAAGCAATCCCAATATTTAAAAATTCGCAGTGCTTTTAATAAAGGTCAGGAGCAGAATAGAAACAGATACCTGGATGAAGCTCTCACCTATCCTTACATTCAGCCAAATACAAATTTCAATCTCAAATGGTTGGTGTTCGATGTAGATCGTGATTATAATATCGCTGAGATATATGACTGTAATGCCCCTATTCCGAACTTCGTTGTTGTAAATCCAGAAAATGGCCATTCTCACTTGTGGTATGGATTGAATCAGGCGGTTTATTCTCAAGTTCAGTTCAAATCCTCAAGACCAATGCAATACGCTAAAGCCGTTTACAAGGCTCTCTGCAAGAAACTTGATGCAGATGTTCATTTCAATAAAGTTCTCTGTAAAAACCCTATTCATGAAATGTGGCAGACAATTTCCCTTAGAAAAGAACTGTATGATCTATCAGAACTTGCAAGCCATCTTGATATTAACTGGATAGATGAGACTCCGGCCAAGAAAAGAAGATTTAGAACTGCTGCAGCAACAATAACGATGGAAGATGTAGGGCAATTCTCAGGAGCTGATTCAGGATCCAGAAACTCAGAAACCTTTGATTACTGCAGATTTAAAGCTTATTCCCACAGAAGAAATACAAATTGCTCAGAAAAAGAACTCATAGACTGGACCTATGCTCTTGTAAAGACAGTAAATGCAAGTAACCGGCCATCTATGGATGAACGAGAATGTTCACAGATTGCAGAATCAATTGCAGTCTGGACCTATGCAAATATTGATCCAGTAAAGGCTAAAGAAGCTATGTATGACGAAGCCGATAGAGAAAGATCGTTGCTTGTTCGTCAAAAGAAAGCGGCCAAGAAAGTGAAAGAGATTAAGAAATACCTTAAGAAACATCCTGATGCATCGAACAGAGAGATTTCTAGAGTTTTAGGTGATGGATTTTCTACAGATACAGTAAATAGGGCAGTAAAGAAGATTGCAGCTGAGAAAAAAGCGAAAGCAGAGAAAGCTGCAGCTTCTCGAGCCGAAGTTGTGGGGGTAGTTCCTTCTGATGATCCTTTAAGTGAGAGATTTGTAAATCAGGTTGTAAAGGCTGTAGGCCTTTTAGGGTCTCCTGGTATTACTAGACTTACTAACTGACTTTATTACTGGCGTAGCCAGTTACTTTTATTATCGGTATTTAGTCCTTTTTTTATAATCACAAAGGGCAAGAGTGAAGCGAAGCTTCACCGCGGCAGGTGGGGTCTGGGGACACTTCCCCAGCATAGATCAAACATTTTTCCTTTTGTTCTTTTTATTTGTTATACAAAAAGCTGCTGCTGCATTTTGGAAAAAACTTGTTCCAGGTCCTGAAATTTTTTTCCATACCTGGTGAAATAAATTGCGTGAGGTATTTAGAAAACCTATATATTTAGGTAAAATAAAAGCTATGGAATCAGTAAAACAGATGATGGATGATCACATTGACCATCTTACAAAAGAAACAGATCAGCTTAGAGCAAGATTAGAGACACTTTATGATGAAGTTCAAGGAAAGACTCGTATATATGTAAAGCGAGAAGATCTTGATACTGTATTTCATCAGGCAGAAGAAATTGCTCGTGTAATGGTGTCCTTGAAGTCTGCAAATGAAATTCTTTATAAGAATAGGGGAAAAGCTTCTCCTAAAAAAGCAGTATCTTCAAAATCGAATGGAAAATTCGGCGGCCGCCCGCCAAGAGAAATTGCAGAAAAGAAACGTCGTATTCAGGAACTAGAGAATCGAAGTTATGTTCTTTTTGAAACTTTAACAGATGCAGAAAGAAAAGAGCTTGATGAATTGTATTATGATATAACTGCATGGGAAACAAATAAAAAAATGCGTATTAAGGAAGAACAAGAAAACCTAAATAAATAGGAAAAAGTGGAGTTATATGCAGGATTTTGAAATAAAAGATAGTAGTAAAAATGATAAAACTGGGGTTTTTGAGTTTTATCTGGCTTTTCTAAAAGTTCATTGTTCAAAAGATGGGATTTTGTATCAGCGAAAATATCCGTATGAACAGTATGAAGATTTTTATACACATCATTCGCATATTTTTAACGGCTGCAATTCAGATTTAAAACGGATAATTGATACAAAGGACAGAAATGAATTAACGGATTCAGATTTTCAAATTGTTTTGGATGAATTTGAAAAAAGATGCTTTACTCGTAGAACAGGACAGAGAGAAAACTGGTATATTTCTTTTTCTGGCTTTGCATTGTTTTTTGGAATGGTTTTTATTGTAGCATCTATTATATGTAAGTCCTTTTTTCTTGTAGCAGTAGGAGTTGTTTTTTCAGCGGCTTGTTTTTCGTCCTTATTGAGAAATATAAATGTAGGAAGAGTGATTTCAGGAAAGCAGAAAAATCCTAAGAAAAGGATATTTTATTTTCCAGTGAGGACAAATGAAGTGTTCAAAAAATTGGATCAACTTTGGAGAGAATTAAAAGAAGATGTAATTCAAGTAGATTCTGAAGATATTAAAATTGAAGACTTAAAAATTCTAGAAGAACTTGTTCAGGAAGGGCAGCTTTTAAAGGAAGATGGAAAGTATAAACTAGCTGGTCCAATTAAAAGCTTTGTAAAGTGGAGAGAAGAGCAGGGAGATATTTACGATATTAAGAACAATTTTATTTGCAAAAATATATTGCAAACAGATGGATCAAAAATAACATTAAATTCAATTTATCAGGCAAAAAGCAGAAATAAAGAGGATGAAAAACCGTTTTTAGACTAACCTTGCCAAAATCTTGCTTACCCTTGTCATAACCTTTTGAACCTTGCGTGAGATTTCAATTTTTTAAATCTATTATGGAGACATACGATTTTTAGTCGTATGTCTTTTTTTTTGCATCAGGAGGATTTATGGAAAAAGTGATTATAAAAGATCCAGAAGAACTGAAAAATGAAAAGCAGTATGCAAGCAAATATGTAAGTCCATTTTTCAGACCATTCTATCTATATAGGTATCAAGTTTTGCGTGTAATGAATCTTTCCCCAAGTCAGGCCAGAAGTAGAGTTATGTCAGAACTTAATATCATTTGGGAAAAAATAGGGGAGGAGCTGCAGCATGAAGAATCCTAACTTTCAACAAAAAACAACAAAGACCGGCTACAAGTTCCGACCGTTTTCACTGTCTGGCCACAGTCCTGCTGCTGCAAAAAAAAGGCAGCAGCAGGAGCAGAAGGGGTGGCCATCCGTTCAACGACCTACACTTTCCGCCGGTCTATGTTGTTGCAAGATTCGCAAAAGTGTAAACACTTTTTCAAATCTTGCCAGGGAGTTCACCCCCTTGGATCCTCGTCGCAAAGATAACGGACCAGAAAAGTCGGTCCATTATCTTTGCTCAGGAGAACTTGCCTATGAATAAGAAAAGACAAAACACTGCAGCGTTCCGTCTTTCTGATTCTGAAAGGCAAGTTCTCAAGGACCGAATCAAAAACTCTGGAATGAGTAGCCAGGAGTTTCTTCTTCGGTCCTCGCTTGAAAGACCAATTATGAATGTAGAAGTCTTTCAAGCTTTGTTGGTTGAACTTCGTAAGCAAGGAACGAATCTCAACCAGATTGCTAAGGCCTGCAATTCTGGCCGCCAGATGGATGCTGCAGAAAGTGCAAAAGCTGCAGCTAGGAAAATTGAGAGAACAGTTCAGGCTCTGAGATTTTTCTATGAGATGGAAAGCCGGGGAGTGGACCTTTCTCTATTAAAGAAAGCTTGTGATGAATCTGCAGCAAATCCATCAGATCAGGACAAGAAGATCCTGGAGGAGTTAAAGGCAGTATGGCCATACTTAAAATTGTAAATCGTAGAAATGGGAAAAGAAAAAGGTCCCATCTGGCCGGAGTTATTAAATATGTCCTGAAAACAGAAAAGACAGAAGAAAAACTTATTTACGGCCAGAACCTAGAACCAGAAAGAGCCTATCAGATGATGATGGAAACAAAGGATCTTTTTAATAAAAGGAAAGGAATGGATTATTTTCATTTTGTGTTGTCATATCCGCCCAATGAAAAAATCACTCCTGAACAAGCTTTGGAGCAGGCCAAAGAGTTGTTGGAAAGAACAAAGAAGTTTAGGGGATATGAAACTCTTGTTGCGGTCCATCGTGATAAGAAGCACATCCATGTTCACTTCATTGTTAATTCAGTGAACTTTGTAGATGGTCGGAAGTTCCATCTTTCCAGGAAAGAATTGGAAGCATTAAAGCAGCTGCAGAACCAAATCAATATAGAGAAAGGTTTTTCTGCAGCACCTGGAAAATATGAAGATATGAACGGAGAAGAAAGAACCGAAACCGTTTCAAATAATAAAAACACTTATCAGCTTTTGAAACGTGCTGAAAGTGGGGAAGTGAAAAGTTATGTGCAAACTTGTGCAATTTCAGTTTTGACACAAGCTGCAAGAGCTTCCAGTAAGGAAGAGTTCATTCAGCTTATGGATCAGGATGGATTTGAAACCATCTGGGATGACAAAAAAAAACACATAACTTTCATTGATAAAGAACGTGCAGCAGCAGGGGAGCAGAAGTGCAAAATCCGACTTTCTAAACTGGCGGATTACTATGCTGAATTCAAAAATCTTAATACAAAGGAGGATTTAATAAATGGCTTTGACGAAAACCGCAGAGTATCAGCAGAAGCAAGAGCAAACATCGAAAGAATCAGATCTGGTTCAGGAATTGCAGCAGATAATAACGGATCAGAAATCGAAGATATCGGCCCTGGAATCGAAGAACTCAAAAGCAGTACAGAAAATCAACGAACTGAATTCGATAATCTCCGACAAGGACAAGATAATCTCCGAGCAAAAGGAGTTGATCAGTCAGCAGCAATCGGACAGCTCGAACACGATAGAAAACAACGAGAAGCTACTAGATCTGAACAAGGCCGCACCAATAACACAACTACAAGAAGCTCAGAAAAAGATTACGGCCCTTCAAGGTGATCTTAAAAAAGAGAAAAATAAACCTCCAAAGATTGAAACCAGGATTGTAACGGAATATGAACCAAAGTGCAGTTCGTGTGTTAAGGAAGAACATGAAAAAGCTATAACTGTTATGAATAATAAGCAAACTTTATATGAAAGTTGCATAGTGGGTGGAGGTCTTTATGCAATTGTTATGACAGTTTTCCAGATAATCAATGCAGATGGATTTTTATTCTTCTGCAAGAAACTTGGAAAAGAAATAGGGGAGTTTTATATAAGAGCCTGGGACTATCTTTGTGCCATTGAGTGTAGTAGTGCTGCAGGAACAATAACAGTTCAGGCCCTTTTTGGATTGGTCATAGTAGCAATTACATTTGCGGTAATAGCCGGAATTGTGGCGTTGTATGTTGGTCCTGAATGGATGCGACATTGGGGAACTGTTGCAGAACTGGTTATGACATTGGGAATAGTAATCAACTGGGACCGGCAGCTATGGGAATTATGGCATCATAATTTGCTTTTGGTTTGGTTATATTCCCAGATCATTTATTTTGTTGGAGCTTTCATAATCTGGAAGAAGTTCATTGATTACTAGACTGCTCTAGATTGCAATAGTTCGTATAAATGTACGGCTAAAAATTAAATAACGCTATTTAGGATGCTTAAAAATGGACCTCT
>JAFOCI010000009.1 GCA_017381365.1 Treponema sp. | reverse complement strand
TCGTATACGAATGGCAGAAGGACGACACATATTATCAGATGAATGTTGAAGAAAACAAAATTGACATGGCTGAAAAAGCTATGAATGAGTTTTTGTTTAAGAAATAGAAGCTATAGCAAATGGTTAAAAAACGCGGTCAAGCCGCGTTTTTTTTATCTAGCCTGAAATTCGAGTTTTCTAAATTAACCGCAATCTGAAAACGTTTTGATAAAATTCCAGATTGCGGTTAATCATGTAAGCAGCAATGCTATAGAAAAAGTGCCGGAACATACCGACAATACTTCGTGCCTTATGATATTCAAGCTGAAAGTTATTTTTCAGCGTTCCCCAGTCGAATTCAATGATGCTTCTGTGCTTGATATGATAGCATTCAAAACGGCTCATAAGTCTGTTCATATTTTTTCTTGGAGCAGCTTCAAATTTGATTTCCTTTTCTTCCATTCTTTTCAAAACATCTTTTTTCTGTAAATACCCTGCATCTGCAAATATTGTCCCCTTTACAACTTCTGCAAGTTTTTCTGCGATTTTACAGTCAGCAATATTTGCATAACTGAAAATGATGTTTTCAAAATGAAAAACATGCTGGTTAAGTTGTAAATTTGTTCATACATAAGCGTAACTCTTTTTGATTTTTTGGGTAATTAAAATTTTAAAGATTTACGCTTTTTTTGTAAATTCTCAACTAAACTCGAAATTCAGACTAATTAGCTAATTTCTTTGCATACTGAGACAGAATCCCTTTAGTCAAAGATTCTTCAAATTGTTTTTCACACCATTTACTAAAAAAGTGGGCTAGTTCTTTTGCTGTGATATTGTGAACAAATTCTTTTATGCCTTGAGGAATTTTTCGTTCATCTGGAGTTCTCCAGTTAATGCTTACAATCATCGGCGGCTTTATATAACATTCAGTAAGACATTTATCAAAACATCGTTTCAATTCTTTGTCATTTTTTTCACAATCAAGGTTGTTTTCTATTAAGATGCCATATTCTTTATTTTTGATTAAAAGAATTGTCTGCCTATTATTAGTTGAAAATTCAAGAAAATCAAAATCCGCCAGAAATGAATCACGAGCCTTTTCAGGCATTTTTACAAAATCCAAAAAACCTTTCAAAACATCAGGCGAACTTGTTTCGTGATTCGGATTCAACATTGAAAACAAAATCGCACTGTGAAAGTTTTTCCATTCAGTTCGGCTTTTTAAGAATTTTTCTTTATCCATAATTTCCTCCTGCTGATTTTAATTCTAGTATTTCTTACTATCCTTTAACGATAGCTGATTATTTAAAATTAAGGCCTGAATTAATTCTTTTTATCACATTATCTGTTTCTTTTTCTGATAGCCCCAAGTCATGGCACATTACCTCTATATATCCAGTATCTTCAAAACTGAATAACTCTTCCACAAAATCTTTTAAAACAGTCAATCGCAATTTATACATTTCAACTACGAGATTGATTAAATCTTCTGTCAGATTTTCAGTTTTTAACAGCTGCAACTTATGTTCCCATATAATGCATCTTTTCCTATTCTTACAATAAAAAATCAAAAGTCCTTTCTTGAACTGCTTTTCAATGTTTCTTATTGATAAATTGGAAAACATCGGCATCTTTTTTACATATCCGCTGATTAGTTGTGGTACTTTAAAGCCGCAAAAATCTATATTACCAAAAGAAACAAGATAAGCGTTCATGCACAAATACATACAGTGTTTTTGTAATTTTTTCTTTTTCTTCCGCCTACTCATCTTCGACTGCCTATCTTGCAAATTCAAGATAATGATTAAAGTTAGCTCTGTCAGTGACGAACATATACCATCCGTCAGTCCGTTTTTCATACGAAACCGGTGGATGCAACAAAAACTCTGCCATAATCCATGAGAATTTGCGTTTCAGACTCTCTGGATTTGTGAATGAAATTTTTGAGTATAATCCAATTTCTGTGTAGAAATCATCATTTGCGGTGTTTTCTTTGCATGGAGCGATATAACGACAAAACTTAGTATTTTCTATTATCTTATAGTAACCACCGTCAGTGTGTAATTCCCAGTCAGAATGAGGCTCTGGCAGTATTTCAGATAAGTTCATTGTTTCCTCTCGTTCTATAAAGAAATCTTGTCATCATTAGATAAATGCATACAAAAGGAATGGTGCTTCCGACTGCAATTACTGCGTTATTGAAAAACGATTCTTCAAAGCATAATTTTTCAAACATCATATCTTTTACCATTCCGCTTCCGAAATGAC
This sequence comes from Treponema sp., assembly GCA_017381365.1. Classification (GTDB taxonomy): domain Bacteria; phylum Spirochaetota; class Spirochaetia; order Treponematales; family Treponemataceae; genus Treponema_D. Next base: position 33,762 of record JAFOCI010000009.1, on the reverse strand, counting down.
ATAAACATACAACCAGACTACCAACCAGATAATTTCTGATTTTTTTAATTTCAAAAGCAATGTCTTTGTTCAATTCGATTGTTGTAACCAAATTATCATTTTCAATAACGGCTTGCTTATCAGAAATAATTCCAGCATCTTCTTTGTATGCTATATCCTGCTTCTGTACATTTAACGTATCTTGATTGAATTTATTACTTACTTCAATTTTTCTTTTTACTCCATTTTCCAGAAATAAAATAAGGAAGTACAACAAAAGCCAAAAATAGATGAGGAATCCAATAAGGAAAGCTTCTTTGTTAGGCAATCTGTCTGTAAGCCATTTGTAGAGTTGAACACAAAAAAGATGTTCCTGAATATTGTTTGCTAACAAAGAGAAACGGACAGAATGGATTTGCAAAATTAAAATCACTACCGTCAGGTATGGAATAGTATACGAAAAAATCTCATTCCCTTTTTTGATGAACTTCAAGGAAACAAAAAAGCAATAAATGAAACATAATGCAAATATGCTTCCGACCAAAATTTCTTCAATGATTTTTGGAAATGGCAGTAAAAGTAAAACAAACAAAAAGACCATTATATTTTCTATGACTGATTTTTCCTTCATGACAGTCTCCTAAATTTTTTAAACTCCAAGACAATTATTGACCTGGAGTTTATTCGTTTTTATAGTTTTAATTTTTTTGCTATAGCTTGAATGTCTTTTTTGTAAAGCCAAATACCCATTACTGGATTCTGCTGATAATAAGCTCTACCGGAGAGAAAACCAACGATAGAAGTATTTTTCTGATCTTCAATTATGTAAATAACATCACCACTTTCCATGAACGGCTTATTGTTTATTACGGATTTACCACCTTCATCAGAAGTGACTTTTGTACCAGTGGAAGTGAATTTTGATTTTGGAATTGTAATGCGGGTTATGTAGCCACCGAGTAAAGTTTCTTCAATTACAATAAAATCATCATTGAGTGTAACTGTGCATGGAGTCTTGTCAGCAGTCTTAAGAGTGAAAGACTGAGCAAATACTGCTGTTGCAATAAACAGCAGCCCCAAAAACGAAATAATTTTTTTCATAATTCCTCCTATCGCTACTTTTTAGCAGCAATGTTTCAGTGTTAGTTCACTTATAACACATGCTGCTATCATTTCGCGATAGTGGAGAAAAGGATTTTTTATTATTTATTTTTTAGAAGCTTTTTTATATGCATTTATAATGCTTGTAACATAATCATGTCCAGAATCTTCTCCACCTTTTCTTGAAGGATGAAATGCATCAATAAGAATCATATTATCTTTTTTATATACATCTGCATTCCATTGACCTGAAACAGTTGGGATAGGTTTGTCAGTTATTTTAAAATCATCCTTAAAAAACTGAAAAGTATAACCAAAAATTATTACATCTGGTTTATATATATCAATCTGTTCGAATAAGATTTTTTTCCATATATTATAGCAAGCCCACATATGGTCATTAGGACTTATTGTATTTGCAGGCATTTTACTGATATTTATATAAGCAGTCTTCTTTAATTCTTCTGCCATTTCTGAATTATTCTCTATATAGTCCAATTCTTTCCATTTTAAATTATTTCGTATGGCATAGTTAATTTGAATCATAAGCTTCCACATATCTTGGTCTTTCCAAACATTTGTGTTTTTAAAGTGTTCTGTAAAGTACCAATCTCCACCACGAGCTTTTCCTGTTGAGGTGAAATCATCATAAGGTTCTTTCAAAATCCACATAATTTTAGGATTTGAACTTATATATGCTTTTATATCAGCAACTCCATCATAAATAGGCATAAGCAAGGGTTTTTGCTTTATTAGATTATTTTCTTTAGCATGGTTGAAAATTTTATCATGCATTTCTGTTTGCCGTTTTGTAAGTTCCTTTTCATTCATATTACAAGTATATCATACATTTAGAAGTGCATAATGAAAAGTTTTCTAATTTCCACTATCACTAAATGATAGTATATCGTGGTATAATCTAATCATGAAGCAGAAGTTAAATCCCCCAGAACGTACTCTTAATAAAAAGATGCTGGAACGTCTCATTATCATTCACAACGCAATTAAGGCTGGAATGTATCCAGATGTTCCAAGGCTCCAAAAGCTATACTGTGAACAGACTGGTTATAGTAAGGTTGGAGAAGCGACGATTTACCGTGATATCGATTTGCTCCGAACATATTTTCATGCGCCGCTCGAGTTTGACAGGGAGAAAGGCGGGTATTATTATTTTGATGAAAAATGGGATTTTGCCTTGAATAATATTTCCACGGAAGATGTGTTTTATCTTTCTGCCGCCAAGACGCTTCTTTCAAGTTTTGAGGGAAACCCGATTTATAACTCGATTTCTGATGCTATCAACTTCGTAACAGATACACAAGGAGTTGGAAAAAGTTCACTTTTAAAACGAATTGCTGTTGCACCAGTCCCCAAAGTAAATATTGATGAAATAGTCTGGAAAAAATTTCTTGAAGCAATCCGCAATGACTATGTAGTTGAGTTTGATTATAACGGTCGCTGGAATACAGAAACATCTCATAGAAAACTTGCTCCTTATCAATTTCTTTTTGATGACGGTTCATGCTTCATTTTTGGATATTCTTATGAACGAAATGCAGAGCGGATTTTTTCTTTAAGCAGAATCAAAAATCTTGAAGTTACTTCAGAACACTTTGATTTACCGGAAGATTTTGATTTTTCGTCTCGCTGTGGTGGCGGTAAGTTCGGAATCTTTATGAGCGATAAAGCTGTAGATTTTGTAATTGATTTATATAACGACGCCAGAGAAATCGTCAAAGAAAGGATTTTAGCAGATAATCAGAAAGTCACGAATTTTGAAGAAGAAGAGAGAACTCGTGTAGAGTTTTCTTCAACTCAAACTCTCAGAGTGATGGAATGGATTCTATCACAAGGATCTCATGCCGTTCCTATTTCTCCAGATTGGTTTGTTGATAACTGGAAATTGACGGTAGAAGCTATGATAAAACGAGTTAATGGGATTTTTGATTGAGAATGTTAATAACATCAAACTTCAAACCTTCACTTGACTTCTCTCTGGTTCTGCATTATATTCAAAGCATAAGGAAATCGCGCCTTTAATCGCGAGTGTTATACGGAGGTCGTAAGTTTTCTTACGGCCTCGTTTTTTTTATTATGGAAAAATTACTTTTTTATGAAATCGATGAAAATTATATAAATTTTCTCTCCCAATTTTCTGAGCACTTGTTTAAGAACGCAAAAATCACTCAGAAGCATTCAAGGAAATATATTGGTATTCTTTTTGAGATTAATGAAATGAAATATTTTGCACCGCTTTCATCATTTAAACCAAAACATAAACGATTAAGTGAAACTATTGATTTTATAAAAATCGGTGATATGGCGGTGCTGAACCTGAACAATATGTTCCCGGTTCCGGGCGGCGTATATTCACTAAAAAATCCGAATACGGAGCAAAACTGTCAGTACAAGACTTTGCTTAACAATGAAATCCGTATCATCAAGCAAAAATCAGAGATTATAATTAGCAATGCAAAAGCCGTATATGAGCACAAGATGACAAACGACGGAAAATCAAAGTTGAGCCAGCGTTGCAATGATTTTAAATTACTTGAAGTAAAATGTAGAGAATACAAAAGTAAATAGCCCGAAATTCGAGTTTTCTAAATTAACCGTAATCTGAAAAAGTTTTGATAAAAATCCAGATTGCGGTTAATCATATAAGCTGCAATATTTGCATAACTGAAAATGATGTTTTCAAAATCGCCCTGTTCATTGCAGATTCCGCTCATTTTGAATCCGTACCACCATCCTTTTGTAGATTTGCTTCTTCTTGCAATGCCTTTTGTTACTTTATGAGAGTAAATTTTATGATTCATGCAGACTGTTATTGGTGTAGAATCCATGTAATGTATTTCAGATTCTTTTTTCCTGTTCATTTCCATCAGGAAGTTCATAAATGCAAGGATAAATACAGTCGATTTATTTGTTGCCTTCATGAAATTTTCATAATTCGGGAGATTTGGAACTTTGTCACTCATCAGTTCTTTTATCATTTTATGATAATTTTTCAGATCTCCCATTTTGAAATGAAATCTGTAGATGTTCAGCGCGACAATCTGCTCAAGGCTCAATTGTCTTTTAGGCCCACGCTTTCCATTGAACTTTGAAATAAGGAATTCATACATCAATTTTCCTTTAAGGCTCCTGAAAAACATGCTGGTTAAGTTGTAAATTTGTTCATACATAAGCGTAACTCTTTTTGATTTTTTTTGTGGTGATTAAAATTTTAAAGATTTACGCTTTTTTTGTAAATTCTTAATGAAACTCGAATTTCAGGCTAAATAACAAAGCCATAGAAACAGCAAAAAAGAATAACTGTTACAAAGTAATACTTTTAAGTGGAATTGCAAGAAAAGAAGCCCACCAGTTTTATGAAAATTTAGGATTTAGTAGTGAAACAAAAAAGGCTTTTGACATGAGAATATAAGGAATATAATTTCATCAAGTCGAGCTCGATTAAATTATAAAATAGAACTTTAGGGCTTGGACGAAGAAGCGATAGTACGCGGCTTTATGCCGTTTGAAAACTATCTGTTTGACATATACACGTAATACATATATAATAAAATTATGATAAAGAGTTTTGCGGATAAAGAAACAGAACTTATCTATAACCAGAAGTTTTCAAAGAGACTTCCGAGTACAATTCAGAAAGTTGCGTTGAGAAAACTGATGATGATAGATAATGCAAAGTGTCTGGAAGATTTACGAGTTCCGCCAAGCAATCACCTTGAGCAGCTTGTCGGGGAGAAAAAAGGACAGCATTCAATCCGCATAAATGATCAGTGGTGTATCTGTTTTACAGAAAAAGACGGACATTATTACGATGTAGAGATTGTGGATTACCACTAGGAATGTAAAAGAAATCACATCCATGTGCGACCACTAACGTGGAGTTTAATAGGAGCAAACTATGTCTGATTTTATCGAAACACCAACAATTGGGGAAATCCTCAGTGAAGAATTCCTTATTCCACTTGGAATTTCTGCATATAAACTTGCACAGGAAATAAATGTGCCTACTTCCCGCATTCAGGATATTCTTCATAACCGCAGAAAGATAACTGTAGATACATCTTTACGCTTGGCAAAATTTTTCGGATTATCTGACGGTTATTTTATGTCCTTACAGGATGACATTGATATAAGAAACGCAAAGATAGAACTTGCACCACAGTTAGAAGAAATAAAAACTTATGCGTATGCATAAAAAATTGCCATAACATAGGTTCGTAGCCGACAGCGGGTCGAGCCCACTGTGGTACAACCAATTGTTAGGCGGACGGGGCCACTGGCCCGCTTATTGTTAATAAGTAAAGTCCTCCAAGATTTTTTTCTTTAAAAATTTGCTAGTGTACACTAGCAAAAGGAATTGAAAAATTCCTTTTTGCGAAGTCTTGTTACACTCGACTTCGCAAAAAAAATCAAAGATAAAATCTTAGGAGAATTTTATGGACGAATTTGTTGAAAGATTAGCAGGTATAGGCGTTCCTGCTCTTGTGTTTCTAATTATTATGAGTACAACTGGTTTAGCTGGTGCAGCTGCAATAACAGCAACATTAGCTTTATTGGGACCAGCTGGCATGATTGGCGGTATAATTACACTTACAGTAATTGGTGCTGGTGCTTCAGTAATTGCAAAATATGGATATTCTGCAATTATTACTGCTACTTGCAAGAAAATTATGCAAAAAGATAATCTTACACAAGAACAAATGTGTGAGAAAATTGACAAATATCCGATTACTAAAGGATTAAAAGAAAAAGTAAAAACAAAAATCCGTGAAGCATAGCTTTTAGATTTTTACGGCGGGTCAAGCCCGCCTTTTTTATATATTTTGGCTTGACAGTAAAGATATACAATGTATATACTTAATGTATGGAGGTAGCATTATGGAAGTTGTAGTTCAGAAATGGGGTAACAGCCTCGGTTTTAGAATTCCGTCACTTTGGGCAAAAGACAACAATGTAAAGAACGGTAGTAAAATTGAAGTAATCGCTGAAAAAGGAAAAATAGTAATTCTTCCTCAAAAAAAGACTCTTGATGATATGCTGGATATGGTTACTTCAGAAAACATTCATTCAGAAATATCAACTGGCAGTTCGGTAGGCTATGAAGAATGGTAGCATCAAATTATACTCCAGAAAAAGGCGATTTAGTCTGGCTTGACTTTGACCCACAGACTGGACACGAACAAAAAGGTCGTCGTCCTGCAATTTGCATCTCTCAGAAAAAATACAATCAAAAAATCGGTCTTGCTTTATTCTGCCCTATCACAAGACATATAAAAGGTTATCCTTTTGAAATTGTATTGGAAAATCATTCTATCAACGGCTGTATTTTGAGTGATCAGATAAAAAATCTTGATTATAGACAAAGAAACTGCAATTTTATAGAAAAAGCAACAGAAGAGGAAATTAATTCTGTTGTAGATAATATAAAACTGTTAATAGAATAATCACCTAACAAGAAGTTCAAAGCCGACACGCGGTCAAGGCCTGTGCGGTTTAACTCATTGTTATGTGGACAGGCCACTGGTCTGCTTTTTGGAGAAGAAAAGGTTGAAAAGTATTAATAATTATGGTTGGATTTTTTTACTCATTGCAATGTCTGGAGATTTAATAGTCTCCTTTCTACTTTCATTTTTCTACAAAGACTATAGTAATATTAAAATGTCTATAAGTGCATTAGGAAATCCAAACAGTCCTATAAAAATCCCTTTTAATATTTGGATGTTTTTTGAAGGACTTTTATTTTTAATATCATTACCTACCATATATAATTATTTCAAATCAACCTCTCCAAAATTAACAGTTGTATTGCTAATCATTATTTCTGTTTTTGCAATAGGAGCATGCATTTTTACCAGTTTCTTCAGCGTAAATGAAACTAAAAATATAACGACAGTTGCATCAAAAATCCATGGCATAGGATCAACAATTGGATTCTGTCTTTTTCTTTTTGTTCCGCTGCTTGTTTCGATACTTTATTTTAAATCCAGCGAGAATTTTTTTGATACCATAAGTATTATATGTTTTATTCTGTCATTAATCTTTTTTGTTTTGTTTATAATGTCAGATAAGGAAACCTTTTCTTCAACAGTCATAGCAAATGAAGGTCTCTGGCAGCGATTAAACCTTCTTTTTATGTATATTCCACTTTGTATTGTATGTCTACAAGAAATGAGGAATATTTTTTTATCGAGTCAAGGTTGCTTTATGTTATTTATTAAACTTTAGGGCGAAACAAGATAGCGTTAGTACGCGGCTTTACACCGCTTAATAATAATATTTGACAAAATGTTAGCATATATGCTAACATAAACTATGTACAGAAAAGTAACATTCTATACAACTGCCGACGGAAAATGTCCTGTTACGGAGTTTATAGATTCTCAACCAGCAAAAGTGGCTCAGAAAATAGCATGGGTTCTTAAGGCTGTTCAGGAAATTGAAAAAGTTCCAAAAACATACTTTAAGAAATTATCAGATACCGATTTCTACGAAGTCAGAATTGAGTTGAGTGGAAATATTTATCGATTGCTAGGATTTGTTCACAATGGAAATATTGTAATTCTTACAAATGGTTTCCAAAAAAAGACTCAGAAAACACCGAAATCTGAAATAGAAGTTTGTGAAGCAAGAATGAAGGACTTTTTGAAAAGGAGTAAAGAAAATGACAAATAAAACTTTTGATTTAGATGATTATATTTCGCAAAGAAAGGAAACAGATTCTGAATTCGCCCAAAATTTTGATACCGGTTATGAAGAATTCAAAATCGGAATGATGATAAAAGAAATGCGCCTCGAAAGTGGAATGACGCAGGAGCAGCTTGCCGAAAAACTTGAAACAAAGAAAAGCGTTATTTCACGAATGGAAAATCATTCCGAAGATATTAGATTGTCTACCCTTCAAAAAGTTGCATCTGTATTCGGAAAACAACTTAAGGTTTCCATGTTGTAAAATTGCCATAACAAAGGTTCGTAGCCTACAGCGGGTCGAGCCCGCTGCGGTACAACCCATTGATATGTGGACGCCCGCTACTTGAGGCGCTTTTTGGGGAAGGAAAATGAATGCATTAATAATTAATTGTAGTCCTGTAAAAAATGGTGCAACTGCTGAAATTGTAAAAATCGCTGAAGAGTGTATTAAAGAAAAATATGACACAACCACAGTTTGTATTGATGACTATAAAATTAATTTTTGTAAAGGCTGCAGAACCTGCCATTCGACAGCAGAATGTATTCAACATGATGATTTTGATTCTTTAATAAAAGAATTTGAAAAGGCAGATATAATAATCAGTGTATCGCCATCATATTGGGCAGATGTTCCCGGCCAATTTAAAGCTTTCATAGACAGGTGTACTCCATGGTGCAATACTCATGAACCGCATGCAAGTCTTTCAAAAGGGAAAAAAGGTTATTCTATAGTTTTGCGAACAGGTTCAAACATGAAAGAGTGCGAAAGATTGATCTCAACAATCGAACATTTTTATGGACATATGGAAATTGAGAGCGTTGATAGAATTGGTTTCTGTTCAATAGAATTTAAAGAAGCCGTTAATGGCATAAAAAACGAAATTATTGAATTCTGCAAGAAAATATAAAAAGGAATGTTTCATAAAGCAAGTTAAGCTTGCTTTATGAAATGAAATTGAACTGTAGGGCTTGGACTAAGTAGCGTTAGTACGCGGCTTTACGCCGCTTGGAAAATAAATAATGATAGAAGCATACGCTTCAAATGGTTGTACAGAATCTTCTAAAAGAAAAAAGGAATTAAGAAATCTGATTCTGTATAAGAAATATAATTGCCATAACAAAGATTCGTAGCCGACACGCGGTCAAGCCGCGCCACCGTTTAACCAGTTGATATGGTGAGCCAAAAGTCAATATGTAAAAAACAGGAAAAGAACAGTGTCTGCTCTTGTCCGGTAGTGACCACTATGATATTCGTGCATAGACCGAGGCCCGCTCCAGGTCAATGTCCGCCGTAGAACCCTTTTGCTATGTTAACAGGAATCAGATTCTGAAAATCAGAAAATGTCCTAAAACTGGTTTCGAAGATGGTTGTTTCTGTACTGCAATCCCCGAATCACTTCGTTCCCTTCCTGAAAATACCGAATTAAAAAAAAATCACTGAATATGATTCGTCATCATCCCCCATGCAAAACATGCGAGTTCCCTGATTTTTGGCTGGATATGATTGTGCATTAGGTGCAATTGAGATGGTAAATCTTATTAAGCAGCTTTAAATGCATATTTTTTGATTCGCTCGATGAATCTCGCTCAGAGCCTGGGAATCGATGAACCTAAAACAACCCTGACGGCTTGTTTTTTAACGGTTCTTCGATTATAGGCTGGCTATGATTGCGCGCTTGGTGCAATTGAGATGGTAAATCTTATTAAGCAGTTATAAATGCATAGTTTTTGATTCGCTCGATAAATTTCGCTCAGAGCCGGGGAATCGATGAACCTAAAACAACCCTGACGGCTTGTTTTTTAACGGTTCTTCGATTTTAGGCTGACTATGATTGCAAAATGCTTCTTAGGGCTTGGGCGAATGATGTTTTGTTTGGTTTATTTGTAAATACAGCATCACTAAATGCCGGCAAAGGCTTTCCTGATGCTGCAATCCAATATCGAACGTCATCAGCCTGATGATCAGGAATTCCGCAGTTAGCTTGAACAGGCGCAAGACCTGTTGCAGAACTTAGTTGAGTCTGTAAATCGTTTGTTAAAAGTTCAATTGATTTGTTTATAACCTTATTTTTTTTCATTGGAATTGTCAAAATTACAGGAGCCTGAAAATTTCTTTCGTTATTCATATCTTTTCCAGGAACATAAATCGAAGAAAATTTAGAGATGACATTTCTTTGAAATAATCTGTGTTCCGATAAAGTCATAAAGCAGATTGTAGACAGATTACTTGTAAGAAAAGAACGAACATCAGTAAAATTCATGTGATACAGATTTTTAGGTACTATGCCATAAGTCATCCAGTTTTTTAAAAGCATTGTAACTTCATAAAATTCACCTTCTGGTGCACACAAATCTTTTAAAAGTTCGTAGAATGCTGATTGAGAAGATTTCCCGCTTTTAATTGATTGTTTAATACGCAATTTAGCACTTTCGACTGCATCTTTTCCAGATAGCGCTTCAGCAAGAGCGGCAAAGGTGTTTATCAAAGTTATATCGTCACCACCGGCAAAAATAACAGGAGCCATGGTTGAAGATTTAGAAAGCTTTGCAAGATTTTCTAAATCGGAAAGAACATTAATATTTTCAATACTGCTTGCAGTGAATTTGGCAACATTAACGTCAACTTCATAATTATCAATTAACAATGGAACTCCAATAACTTTTTTGTTAAAAATTGGAGTAATCTGACGGATTGATGTTGGCATTCCTTCTATGATAGAAGGTTCAAAACCTAACTTTTTCTTAACATTCTGGTTTATAACGGATTCGGCATTTGCACCATTATAAATGAATAGCAAGTCAGGCTTTTTTTTAGATCGTTTTATAGCATTTCCAAGAGACGTTGTATCATCCAGAACAAGAATTTCGTAGGGGGCTGATTTTTTATTTTTTCTTGTGTGAGTTGTTTGAAGAACCTTTGTAATACCTTTTATATTAGCTTCTGATATTCCGTAGAATGCAGCAATTGGTTTTTTACTTGCAATAGAAAGGATTAGAAGTAACAAAAAAATTAAAGCAATAATGGCGATTGATGTGATAATTACAATTTTTTTTAGTGAAAAGCTTTTACTCATGTTTCTATTTTATGTCATAATGACTTTTTTTTAAAGATAAAGTAGACTATTACAAGATATTTTGTTTTATCAGGGGTTACGAATGGATTATTCAGAAAGTGAAATTTTGCAGTATATTGCAGAAAATGACGTTAAATTCATTAAATTATTTTTTACTGATATTTTTGGGACTGTAAAAAGTATTTCCATTCAGCCAGCTGAGCTTGAAAGAGCGTTTCATTCAGGAATCTCTTTTGATGCCAGTGCAGTAAAAGGATTTCTTGGAGTTGATAAAAGCGATTTATTTCTTGTCCCTGACCCATCAACGCTTTCGGTTTTGCCTTGGCGTCCTCAGCATGGGCGCGTAGTTAGATTCTATTGTAATATCCGATATCCTGATGGCACTCCTTTTGAAGGTGATACACGTTTAATTCTTCAAAAGGAAGTTGAAATGTCTGCTAAGAAGGGCTACGAAATAAAGATTGGAACAGAATGTGAATTCTATCTTTTTCAGTTAGACGAAAAAGGTAATCCAACTAACATTCCGCATGACAATGGCGGATATTGTGATCTGGCGCCATTGGATAAAGGCGAAAATGTTCGACGTGATATCTGCATTACTCTTGAACAGATGGGAATTCAGCCGGAAGTTAGTCACCACGAAGCAGGTCCTGGACAGCATGAAGTTGATTTTAAATACGATGAACCTGTAAGAGCTGCGGATAATCTTTCAACTTTTAAAACAATTGTCCGAACTGTTGCAAATCGAAATGGACTGCATGCAGATTTTTCGCCAAAACCAATTTCCGATAAGCCTGGTAACGGGTTGCATATTAATCTTTCTGTTTTTAAAAATGGAAAAAATCTTTTTGAGCAGGATTCTGTTGCAGATGAAGCAAAATCCTTTCTTGCAGGAATTTTAAATCATATTCGCGAAATTACTGCTGTGCTTAATCCTTCTGCAGGTTCTTATGACAGGCTTGGACATTTTGAAGCTCCAGAATATATTGGCTGGAGTCGTGGAAATAGAAGTCAGCTTATTCGTATTCCTTTTGCCAGTGATGGAATGAGAAGTCGTATAGAATTGCGTTCTCCTGATCCTAGCTGTAATCAATATGCTGCACTTTCGCTTATTATTGCTGCTGGAATAGAAGGAATCGAACAGAAAGCTGTACTTCAGCCTGAACTTTTAATTAATACTTTCAAAGCTTCTGAAGAACAACTTAAAGATTTGGAAGCCTTACCTCATTCATTGCCAGAAGCATTGAGCCTTATGAAAGCAAGTGAATTTGTAAAGTCAGTTTTGCCAGATGTAACTGTAAAAGCTCTTGTTGAAGTTTCAGGAAGTTCTGAATAATAAAACATGGATTCGGTTTTAATAGTTTCTAATACCAGTAGTACACTGGGGATAATTTCAGATTTATTGAATTCTCAGTCTTTTAGCCGCATAGTGACTTCTCAGAATTGTGGAGAGGCACGGCGTTCGTTGATTCAGGATTCTTATGATTTAATTATAATTGATTCGCCTCTTTCTGATGAATCTGGAGAAGATTTTGCGTTGTACGCAGCGGAACAGACTGATTCTGGAATTATTTATATTATAGATAACGAACGTCTTTATGATGTTAGTTCAGAAGTTGAAGATGCAGGTGTTTTTGTTTTGCCAAAGCCGGTAAGTCCGGAATTTTTTTATCAGGCTGTAAAACTTTTGATTGCCAGCAGAAAACGTGTTCATTATCTTGAAAATGAAAATTTAAAATTGCAGCGAAAAATAGAAGAAATTCGTTTGATTGACAGGGCAAAATGTATTTTAATTCAATATTTGCAGATGACCGAGCCACAGGCACATAAATATATAGAAAAACAAGCTATGAATTTGCGTCAGAGTCGTGTTCAGATGGCAGAATCAATTTTAAAAACTTACGAAAGATAATCTGGTAAACTATGAACATTAATAAATTTATGAGAAAGATCAATTTTTACGCTATCTTAGCTGTGATAATTGCATTTTGTGTTCAGATGCTTACATATTGGGGTGCAAAACTTTTCCAGAATAATCTTGTGCACTATAATCTGGAAACAGCATTTGACAAAGCTTTTCCGTTAATTCCAGAATTCGTGATAATCTATATGGGCTGCTATTTTTTCTGGATTGTAAATTATTTAATTATCGCAAATATAAGCCGAGAGCATTGCAACAGATTTATGATTGGTGACTGGCTTGGAAAAATTCTGTGCTTTGTTTTTTTTGTGACTCTTCCAACAACAAATTTTCGTCCTGAACTCGCAGGTAATGATTTTTGTTCTCTGGCGTTGCAAAAGGTGTGGGATGCTGATAGTCCATATAATCTTTTACCTTCTGCTCATTGTTTTATAAGCTGGATGTGTTTTATTGGCTTGCGGAGACAAGAAAAAATTTCACTCTGGTATAAGATTTTTTCGTGTTTCATTGCAATTTTAATTTTTATTTCCGTAATGGCAACAAAGCAGCATGTTGCTCTTGATATTTTTTCTGCCGTTATACTTGCAGAATTCTGTTATTGGATTTCTGGAAAAATTTATAATGGTTTATTAAAAAAAGTTGTCGAAAAGCAATAATTCTTATTATATTTAAGTAACTCTAAATTTTTTTAATCATAAGAGGTTTTTAAAAATGGCAAAACATGAGTTTCAGACTGAAGTAAATCAGTTGTTGCAGCTTTTGATTCATTCTTTGTATTCAAACAAAGATATTTTCCTTCGCGAAATCGTTTCTAACGGTTCTGATGCTTTGGATAAGCTCAAATATCTTACAGTAAGCGATGAAGCTTACAAAAATATCAAATTTGATCCTCGCATTGACATTTCTTTTGACGAAAAGGCAAATGTTCTTGTTGTTCAGGATTCTGGTATTGGTATGAACGATGAAGACCTTCAGAACAATCTTGGTACAATCGCTCGTTCTGGAACAAAAGCATTCCTTTCAAAACTTACAAATGAAGCTACTAAGGATTCAAATCTTATCGGTCAGTTTGGTGTAGGATTCTATTCTGCATTTATGGCTGCAAAAAAAATCGATGTTTATACCCGCAAAGCTGCTGGCGACGGAAAAATCTGGCACTGGGCTAGTGACGGAACAAACTCTTATGATTTGGACGAAGTAAGTCCAGAATCAGAAACAGCAAAAAAATACGGTTTTGATAATGCTGAAACAAGTGGTTCGGCAATCGTAATGTCTTTGAACGATGACAGCAAGGAATATGCCAGCCGCTGGAAGATTGAAGAACTTATCAAACGTTATTCTGACCATATTGCATTCCCAATCTATCTTCATTATGAAAAGAACGAATATGACGACAAAGGAAACGTTAAATCAACAGAAAACAAAGTTGATCAGGTAAACAGTGCATCTGCTTTGTGGAAACGTTCAAAGAGCGAGCTTAAGGCAGAAGATTACAATGAATTCTACAAAACAATCGGTCACGATGGTCAGGATCCTTTGCACTATGTTCATACACATGCAGAAGGAACTCAGGAATACACAACTTTGTTCTATGTGCCACAGGTTGCTCCTTTTGATATGTACCAGGCTGATTATAAGAGCGGCGTAAAGCTTTATGTTAAGCGCGTATTCATCACTGATGACGACCGTGAACTTTTGCCAGCTTACCTTAGATTTGTACGCGGTGTAATTGATTCAGAAGATTTGCCATTGAACGTTAGCCGTGAAATCCTTCAGCAGAACCGCATTCTTGAAAACATCCGCAATGCATCTGTAAAAAAGCTTTTGAGTGAATTTAAAAAGCTTGGTGAAGCTGCAGACAAGGCAAAGAAAACTGAAGAAGCAAATCGTTCTGATGATGAAAAGAAAGCTATTGAAAAATGGAACAAATTTGTTACTCAGTTCAACCGCCCGATGAAAGAAGGTTTGTACAGTGACTACGCAAACCGCGACGAAATTGCAGAAATTGTTCGCTTTAAGTCTACAGATGCAAGCGGAACTGGCGACGGTAATTACACAAGCTTTGCAGATTACGTTCAGCGCATGAAGCCGGAACAGAAAGCAATTTACTACATTACTGGCAGCGATGAAAAAAATCTTCGTGCAAATCCACTTCTTAAGGCTTATGTAAACAAAGGTTTTGAAGTACTTGTTCTTGACGACGACATCGACGAAATCGTAATCGGCGGCTACGGAAAATACAAAGACTTTGAACTTAAGGCTGTAAACAGAAGTGGCAGCGACGAAGACCTTGGAGTAGACAAGGAAGAAGCTAAAAAGAAGGAAGAAGAATTCAAGCCTGTAACAGAAAAGCTTCAGAAGGCTCTTGGAGAAAAGGTTAAGGAAGTTAAGCTTTCTAAAACTTTGAGCGGCGAAAACCCTTCTTGTATCGTTGTAGACGAAAACGACCCAAGCTGGCAGATGGTTCAGATGATGAAAGCAATGGGGCAGACAGGACCTGAAATGAAGCCAATTCTTGAAGTAAACGGCGACCATCCTATTCTTGCTAAGGTTAGGGATAGTTCGGACGAGGCATTTATTGCGGATGCGGCAGAGGTTTTGCTGGATCAGGCTTTGCTTATTGCAGGAGTAGATTTGAAAGAACCTGCTTTGTTTGTAAAAGCTTTGAACAATTTGCTTAGCAAATAATTTAAGTAATTTAAGTTTGTCTTTAAAAAGAGGACTGACCAATGAAGTGCACCCCTAAAGTTGGACAAATAAAGTTCAATTTCAGGAGGTGCCTTTTTTATTCATCACCATTATATTCGTCTTTGATATCTGACCAGATGACAATCTGATTCTTGCCATGCTTTTTTGAATAATATAGAGCGTGGTCTGCATTTTTCATTGTAAGTTCAAGATCAGTTGGATCTTCAATATCATAATTTGAGCAGATTCCCATACTAAAGCAAAGACGTTTGTTTTCTGGAATATCTATTTCTGTTTTTAAAAGGTCCGAAAGCTGTGAAATATAATGATTTTGTGCATTTAGCTCTTTGTAAAGTCTTTCTGCGGCGCGTTTTGCTTCTAAACAGTTTGTACTTGGCATAAGAATAACAAATTCGTCTCCACCAAAACGAGAAACAAAGTCAACTTTGCGATAGATTTTTTTAAGAGACTGAGCAAAGCATTTGATAATCAAATCTCCGGCGTTATGACCAAAGGTATCATTAATATATTTGAAATTATCCAGATCAATGAATGAAATAGTTGTCTGGAAATGTTTTGGCTTATTTTTTGCATAACGTTGAATCATTTCGCTTTCTATCGCCATTTTTTCCATAAGAGAGCGGCGATTGTTCAGCATAGAAAGCTGGTCAGTTGCAGAAATAAACTGAAGCCTGTCTCTTTGCTTTCGGATGACATACTGGGAATGAACGTTGGAAATTGCAATATTGAGAACATTCAAATCTTCTGAAGACAAAATTGCTGATTTGTCTGGAACAATAATTATAGCACCTGCGTAACGGTATTTTCTATTGTTTCCAAAGTACCAGCCGGAAGCTGAATCGTAGAAAATTTTACCCTGATATTTTGCATCTGAATATTTTTCACTAAAATCATTCCAGGTTTTCTGTGTAATATCTAAATCATCTTTTTTTGAGAATTTAGCAAGTATTTCCCATTTATCGTCTGGTTTTATCGCAATGTAAATAGCTTCGGCAATCGTATAATCACTGATTGCATGAATAACATTTTCTGAAAAAATAGCATCATCGCAATCAAAATTTGTAGAGATTGACATAATTTTATTAAGGAACTGAGAATCTCTAAGACGCTTGTGCATCTGCCCAACGAGTTTTTCTTTCTTAATAGTTTCTTCCAGCTGTTCCAGGTCAATTTTTGGCATTACATAGAACTCTGCATGGTCCATGTACTCGTCCAGAGACAAAGGCTCATTTTCACCTTTTATGTAATATTCCAGATTATTTTCTTTTGCAATGTTGAATGCTTTTTGAATGTAATATTCAACTTCGTTTTCATAGCCACATTCTCTAAGGAAAGTTGCATATTCATATAAAATAAAGACGTGCTGGAAAGTTTGAGCAACGCTGCAACTTTCAAATTTAGATTCAGCTTCTTCAATAAGGGCTTTTGATTCCTCTAATTCATCGTCAAACAAAACGAAAACACTTTGAAAAAGAAGCTTCAGCGGTTCATTGATTTTTGTAATGGTTCGTTTATTGTGCAGAATATTATGAAAGTTGATTTTTGCACGGTTAATATTACCATCAAAAAGGTCAATATAGGTTTTGTGAATCAGAATGTCATTGTATTCTGGCAGGAAAGATGTTCCTGATTTTTTATCAAACTGCAGCAAAACAAGTAAACGCAGAATTTTCTGATAAAAAGTGTAAGCTTCAAGAAAATGTCTGGAAAAAAACAATGTATTTGCAATATTGTTAAGAGTGATAACTGCTTCTGAATGGTCTTTGATTTCAAGAAGTTTGTCAGACATTTCGTTCAAAAGATTGTAAGACTTCTTATACTGAGTTCTTGTAAGGTATTCGTAAGAAAGCCCGTTCCGAATTTTTATCATTCCTGGAATATCATTTATTTTTGTGCGCAATTCGTTACAGCGTTCATACCAGTAATGAGCTTCTTCTGTGCGGCCTTCATGTAATAGAATAATACCTTTCCAGTTATAGCCTGTAGAAAGAGCCGCTTCGTTTCCAATTTGTTCAGAAATTTCAATGGCATTTTCAATGAAAGGCAAAAGCTCTTGCCGCATTGAATTATTGTTCATTATTGCCCACGGTACATCAAAACAAGTATGAACGTAATTGTTCATAAGACTATTGAAATTCAACAGTTCAAGGACATTGTAAAATTTGTCTATTGCAGTGTTGAAATCAGATTTTTGAGTAATTGTATATTCCATCATATTTGCAAGGGCATAATATGGTGAACTAGAATTGTTGTTCAGTCTTTGTTTTATTAGCAGCGCATATTTTAAAGCAGAGTTGTCGGAATTTTTTTCATGGAGTACACGGCAAAGTACCATGTAACTGGCAATCATTGTTTCGTCTTCAATTTGAAAATCAATAATCTGCATTAAATAGTATTGTGCTTCGTTGAAACTTTTGTTGTAAAAAAACATAAGCGCAATTTCAAAATAAAGCTTGCGCAGTTCATACTTATTAAAATCTATGTATGGCAACGCATCTTCAAGCCAGCTACAAAGAGCGAAACCTTGTCCTAGCGACAGAAGAATACGACAATTTTTAAGAGAATTATAAATTGTGTCAAAATCAAGTTTTGGAAGATGAATATCTTTCTGATTAGAAAAGATTTCATCAAAATCGTTAAGGTTGTAAAAATTCTTGTGATTTTCAATGGATTGATAAAAGCGTATAACTTCTGGTGAAGAGTTTTCAATTTCATCGCAGTTAAAACAGAAAATTATTTTTCCGCCGAAATTTTTATCATATATAGAGCGGATAGTTTCTATAGATTCCTTTGGAAGCTTTTGCGAATTCAGAATAAGATAATTTCCTGTAAATTTTTCATTAAAAACTTTATTTATGAATTCGCGAATTTTGTAAACTTCAAAATGAATTTCACTTATATGGACTACGTCTAAACGGTCACTGCATAATCCCTTGTGAAAATAATCATTTAAAAATGGCTTGTGAAGACTGTATGCATAATTTTCTATAGTGTCTGAATCGATATCAAGATTTTTCATGATAGAAAAAAAAGGTTTTACAGGTTCGAAATCAGATAACAAATCAATGACTGTATAATTTGTGCGTAAAAGATTTTCCACTTCATGCATGAGCAGTTCCGGAAGCGAAAAATACATGAAACTTTCGTTTGGATTTGAGATGAAATTTTGTGCAATCGAATCAAATACTTCTGTTACAGCCATAACAAAAATTATACAATATGAAACCAAAAATTCATAATTTTTTTTAGTTGCGTGGGGGTTAATAATATGAGTATAATTAGTGTATGGGAAAGAAAGCTGTAAAAACATTTGGTATTTTGACTTCTGGTGGAGATGCTCCTGGACTTAACGCTGCAATTCGCAGTTTGTGCCGTTCTGCAATGATTAATGGGATGAAACCTGTTGGAATTCGCAATGGTTATCGTGGTCTTATTGACGGGGATTGCTTTCCAATTACCGAAGAAACTTTGTCTGGACTTCTTGTTCGTGGGGGTACTTTTTTAGGAACTTCCCGCGTAAAGCCTTTTAAAAATCCAGTTCCAGATCCAGAAACTGGTTTGCTTCCAATTGATTCAATAAAAAAGACGATAAAAAAATACAAGATGGATGCTCTTGTTGTACTTGGCGGAAATGGAACAAATACAACTGGAAGTCTTCTTGCTGCGGAAGGCATTAACGTAATCGGTCTTCCAAAAACAATTGATAATGACATTGTTGGAACCGAAATGACTTTTGGTTTTCACACTGCGGTAGATGTTGCAACGGATGCCATTGACCGTATTCATACAACAGCAGACAGTCACAGTCGTGTTATGGTTGTAGAAATCATGGGGCATAAGGCTGGCTGGCTTGGGCTTTATTCAGCTGTGGCTGGTGGTGGTGATGTTTGTCTTATTCCAGAAATTCCTTATGACATTAAATCTGTTGCAAAAAAAATCCACGAACGTAAAGAAAGGGGAAAAAACTTTTCGATTGTTGTAGTTGCAGAAGGTGCTCTTTCTACGGAAGAAGCAAAACTTGATAAAAAAGCATTTAAAAAAGCCAGGGCAGCTATGACTCAGTCGATTGGCTATCGTGTTGCAAAAGAGCTTGAAGAAGAAACAGGACTTGAAACTCGCGCAACTGTAGTTGGCTATATGCAGCGCGGAGGAATTCCAAGCGCATACGACCGTGTTCTTGCAACTCAATTTGGTGCTGTTGCAGCTGATTATCTTGACCGTGGTGAATTTGGAAAATTGATTGCTATGCAAGACGGAAAATTTGCTGGTGTTCCACTTGATGTATGTGCCGGAAAGGTTCGCAATATTCCAGAAGATGAACCGATGCTTGTTCAGGCTCGTTCAATAGGTATCTGTTTTGGCGACTAAAACATATTTTGACGGCGATTTTAAATGCAATTTTTGCCCTGAATGTAAAGGGCGTGGTTGCATTGGGCAGCTGCCTGGAATGGGTGGCGTAAACAACAGCCGAAACTTTATTCTTAATTGTGATGCTTGGGATAATTTTCCTGCAGATGACTCTGTTCCCGTTTTACCAGAAAATCTTGGAATTGCACCTGTAACTGGGGCGGTTCAGAATATTGGTTTTTCAAAAGAAAGCGATTTTTATATTAATTATTTCAAAGCTGCACAAAAGGCCGGAATTTCTATTTGTGTTGGCGATGGTGCGCCTGACGAAAAACTGGAGCTTGGAACGAAGGCTGTTGGTGATTTACAGGCAAAAGCATATTTTTTCTTAAAACCGTATCCTGACGAAAAACTGGTGCAGCGCATCGATTTTGTGCGTAATCATGGGCTGGCGATTGGAATTGATATTGATGCGTATAATATTGTAACTATGCGAAACCAGGCTTTTTTGGAACGCAAAACTGTGGGGCAAATAGAAAATCTGCGAAAATACGCAAAGCTTCCGTTTATGTTAAAAGGAATTTTTACCCCGGAAGATGTTGAACTTTGCAAACAAGTTCGTCCTGAAATTATTGTTGTTTCAAATCATGGTGGGCGGGTGGATACTTTGGAAGGAAGTTCCGCAGAATTTTTAGCACGATACGGAAAAGAACTGAAAAATTATGCTGGCGAAATCTGGGTTGATGGCGGTATTCGCAAAACAAGAGATGTTCAGGCTGCAATTAATCTGGGCGCAAAAAAATGTCTGGTTGCTAGATCCTGGATAAGCCATCTCGTAACTGGCGGAACAGATGAGATGGCAGGCGAAATTACTAAATTATTTTCCGCCAGCGTTGTGTCCAGCCATAAAGCCGATTGATGCAAAAATCAAAAATAGCGCGTAAATTAAAAAGCCAATTAATAACGATAAATCGCTGCCAAAACTTCCAAGAATGCTGAAATTTACGAATTTATAAAAGCTTATTACAATTGCATGTAAGGAAATAAAAATTAACAGAAGCAATGGAAAAACATAAATCCAGTGAAATTTAAAAAGAGTATCCTCGTTTATTCTACAGTGCCATGAAACTATAGCAATTATCAAAAAAAGAACAAGGTAGAAAAGTGGCTGCAAAAGTCTGTTTATTAAACTGTGGCAGAATACTTCCTTTGAAAAACCATATTTATCGGCGGAGTTATAAAAATTAAGCAAAGAATTCAATGACATTGCATCTGCGCCTTTTGAAGCTTCCTTTATTACATCAAAATCATTAAATGGAATTGGAAGAATAATATATCCAGATGAATAAAGTTCTTCCGCACCGCCAATGTTTTCTGGACCAAAGGAAATGCCTTCCAGGTTGCGGTCAACAGAATTTAATAATATATAAGGGATTGTTTTTACATTTTTTGATAAATTAAAAGTTTCCAGCATTTCTGGTTCTATGTATTTAATTTCAACATTTTTCATTTTTGCATAAGGAACATAAAAGCCAGAAAGATAATCGCCTTCTGGAGAAAGAGAAACAACGGTTAATCCTCTCAGATATTGAATCATGTTTGCGGCTTTTCCGGTAGAAGTAACGCCATTGATATAATAAATATTTGTTATCTGGTTAAAAGGATTTTGAATTTTAAAATAAACATTATTTGCGTTCTCATAACCTTGAAGGTTGAATGTTTCATCATAGAAGAAATACTGGTTATTAAGCGCTTTTTGGGTAATATCAAGATATCGGACAACATCGGAATCGATGGAAAGTTCTTTTGACTGGTAAAACAGCGTATGAAAAACATAATATGCATGAACAAAATCGCCATTTACAAGAGCAACGTAACCTTCATATTTTTTTGCAAAAATATTCTGTTCTTCTGTTGTAGTAAAATTCTGAGATTGACTAAGGATGTTCCATGCAGCAGCAGAAATCTGTTTACATTCAGTTATATTAATATCTCTTGGAGATGCGGCTCGCAATGCCTGTTGAGAATAATAATGTGCGCCAAAATAATCTTTCTCATTCATACATTGTTTTGCAGTCTGCAGCAGTTTATAGGTTTCAAACGGTTCTGTTGGAATTTCAGTTTTCTTCTTTGGAATTCCATATTCTGTATCTCCAAAAGTCAACTCGTTCATAGACTGAATAATAGATTTTGAAATATTTGCTTTTTCGTCTAAGGCTTTTTCAGAGCGAAATAAAAGCTGCTGATTTTTCTTATCTGAAGGGTCGATTTTTGAAGCCATTTTTGCGTATTTATATGAAAGTTCATAATCATTTGAATTGAACATAATTTCTGAAGAGTTCTGATATTCTTTCATAAGTGAAGGCAATTCTTCAATTTTTTTTATTTTTCCAGTTATTATAGGATTACAAATTTCCCAGGCAAATGTAAAAAAAGCGACATAAAGAATAGCCGTAATAAATACACTTCGCAATCGTTCCATCATTGCATGTGAAAATCGAAGTCTGCTGTTTCCTGCATTGTTGCCAAAATCCAGCGACCAGCCTGTTATTGCACAAGTAAAGAATATTGCCGGAAGAAGATTAATAAAATTTTTAAGCGTGATTAAAAATCGGTATTTATTTATAGAATTTGGAATAAGTTCAACATGAAGTCTATAAGTAAACGAAAAAATAAAAGTTCCAATAAAACAAAATATGAAAAAAGCTATGGAAATAATATCTATTTTTTTAATTTTCATCACATTCCTCCTATCTGTTATGTTTTTTTGAAGTAGAAATAATGATTCCTATGACAACAGATACTATTCCAATAAAGCAATTTATAAGCATCAAAGGAAAGCTTATGTGGTGATTTACAAAATACTGTAAATGGTTTGAATCATAAAAGAAACCTTCAAGAGATTTTTTTAAGACTGCAAACGATGGCATATAATACGAATAGTTTATCCATAAAATAACAATAAAAATAATTAAAGCCCACAAGGAATTTACAAGCTTCCACGAACTCATTTTTATTACAAAATAAATTGAGCATAGGGCAAAACCAAGAGAACAGAAACAAATCCAGGCAATATAGCCGTTTTTCCATGATTCGTTCGCCTGTCTTTTTATAGAAGATGAAAGTTCCATAATGTGAAATGGAATTGCCACTTTTGATTCTTTCATAATAGGATCATGAAATGATAAAGCGTCATTGTTATATGAGATCGTTATTTTTTTTATAAAAGCATGAGTGTTTGGAGAACGATTATCATAAAGCATTACAACATCTGCAGTTCCGTCAACAGTGTCATTAATAAAATAATAGTTTTTTCCGTCAATAATACGAAAATATTTTCCTGTCAGTTCAGTCGATTGTTGAATTTCTTCCATCGATAAAATTTGTTTATATACCTGATTCTTTAAAACAATTGAAGCAGGAAGCAGAAGAAACCATGTAAAAACGCATAAAACAGAATATGTTATCATGCTGGATACAGGATTGCTTAAATGACGGATTTTGTAGAACGTTATAAAAAGCATAATTGTCATTAAAACAACTGGCAGTGATTCAAAAAGTCCGTAAATTATTAATTCAGAAGAAAAAAAAGCTGTTTTTCCGGCTACAAGATTCAATGAATTGAAATACTGTGCAAAGAAAAAAATCCCTGCACAGATTGAAAGAGCCAGAACAAATAAATAGACAAGTAACAATGCTATTGGTTTTCTCATTTATAACCTTCCATTTTCAATTATCGGAAGAAAATGGTTATATCTGAAGAGTTCCGTCAGAAAGGATTGTTCGGGTGCTGCCATCATCATAAGTAAGCGTGATTGTTGGATTTCGGACAACACCATCCAGATGAATTAAGCTTGGAGCATCATTATCATAATTTTCGCCAATAGCAAAATGGCAGGTACGGAAAGCTTTTTCGTCTTCCAGCATGTTACCTGTGATGCTTGCGGCTGGATTCAAGCCTATACCGAGTTCACCGATGTTGCGGGCATTCTTCTTGTAAATTGCACCTTGTCCTTCTGGAAGTTTGCCGTTTTTTTCGTATTCAATGGAACGGTTTTCTGCTTCTGTGATGGTTTTTAAAAGTCGCTTTGCTTCTTCTCCGCCGGAAATTTCTGTTACGTATCCGTTTTCCACTTTGCATGTAATTGGAGTTTCAAGGATGGAATCTCCATCGCTGAATGTCATGGAACCGTCATAAACAATTACCCCCTGGCATTTTCCAACAAGAGGACTTATGAATACTTCGCCAGCTGGAATATTTCCACCTGTTCCAGGTTTAGAAAAATCGCCGTCATCATTCATAAGCTTGCGGCCGTAAACTGGAACAGAAATATTTGTTCCGCCTGCAGCTGTAACCTGAACGTTTATGGCATTTTCAAAAATTTTTTCAAGCCTTTTGCATCTTTCTGCCAGCTCCCCATAGTTAATATTTACAGTGCGATTGTACATATCTTCCGTAATACCTGGAGTCCAGACAGCGCGCATTGATTTTTTTCCTTCAAGAAGATAGTCGAAAATATGAGTGAAAGGTTCGCCGTTGTCGTTTTTGTAAGGATTTGCGGTTGCATCCGGATCTTTTCCAAGCTTGTTTTCTGAAATAGAAAAACATACGTCTGGATTTGTACCAATGGCAGCCAGAACAGTTTTTTCCGCATTATCAAAAGAAGTTTTTGAATTCTGATAAATCAAACTGGTTTTTGCTCCAGCTTGATTTGCGGCTGTGTATAATTCCTGTGCAATAAAATCTGTAGCAGGATTTGCAATGATAAGAACACTTTCGTTCTTTTTAATTTTACATACATTGTTAATAATGTTTTCTGCAGGTGTGATTTCTTTTTTCATATTAATATTATAGTCGATTTGTGTTTCCTTGTGGTATAATTATTAGTAATGAAATTTACTAGTACAAGAGATAAATCAGTAAAAGTCGGTTTTATGCAGGCTGTTTTGGATTGTACACCTCGCGATGGTGGTATGTATGTGCCATTTGAAACAGAAGATTTGCGCCGATGGATTACTTATACAGATGAAAATACTTCATTTACTTCTATTGCAGGGTCTTTGACTTCTGCTTTTATACAGGATGAATTCAGTCCTATCATTTGTGAAACTATTGCAACAAGAGCATTTCCATTTGCGCCAGAAATAAAACAGCTTGATGAAAAATTGTTTTTGCTGGAGCTTACCAGCGGACCAACTGGAATGCATCGTGATTTTGGCATTTCGTTTCTTGTTTCTTTTTTAGAAACAACTTTGCAGCTTAAAGGCGAAACTGCAACTTTCATTGATGTTTCTACTGGTGAACTTGGAGCCAGTCTTGCGGCTGCCATTCGCGGAAGCAAACATCTTAAAGCCGTTATCGTTTATCCAAAAGGTTGTGTCCGTGGTCTTGAAGAATCTGATTTTATATGGAACGGCGGAAATATATATCCGATTGAAGTTGACGGAACTATAGAGGATTGCAATAAGCTTTGCCGCAGCATTTTTGATGATGAAAATTTTGTTAAGGCAAACAGACTTACACTTGCAAATACAGTGAATATTGGCCGTCTTTTGCCACAGGCATTTTTCTATCCTTTTGCCTTTTCAAGAATAAAGAACAAAGTTCATAGCGATATTGTTTATGCACTTGCTGCGGGAAATTACAGCAATGTTGTTGCGGGGCTTTATGCATGGCAGTTCGCTCTTCCCTTGAACGGATTTGTAATTCCTTCTCATCAGGCACTTGCCGCTGATGTAATGGGGAATCCGCTGATTCTTGATTCAATTGTTCCTGTAAAGGAACGGGATGATACTGACTCTGCCCATGTTTCTAATCTGGAGCGTCTGGAAGATATTTTTAGCGCAAACCAGCTGATGATGAAGCATTTCATCTTTCCTGTAAAAGTTGGAGAATCAGAAATTGACGCTGCCGTAAAAGAGCTTTTTATGAAATACAAGATTTATGCAGATTTGCATACTGCTCGTGCTTATGCTGCTGCAAAATTAAAGCATTCCGATGAATATGACGAATGTGCTACAGTTCTTATTGCTCGGGATCATGCCTGTTATTCTTCTGATTTTGTACGACAAAAGACCGGCGAAACTCCAGAAATGCCAGAAACTGTTATTAATGCTTTGAAGAAAACAGAAGTTGGTAAACCGCTTGTAAAATCAGTGGAAGAAATTAAGAAAATAATTGAAAATTTAAAATAGGATTAATTTTAGTTTCAATCAACCTGCTATACTTATAAAAAATGAGGCTGTCCAATAAGTTTGCATTACGGTGGTTGAGTTTATCGAAACCACCACATTTAGTGTAGCAGTCATTTCGACGGGCTCAATGAGCGCTACACTCATTACTTTTGGGACAGCCCCATTTGATTTTCAGTTATAAAAGCTATTTCTTAGACTTTTTAGCAGCTGTCTTTTTAGCTGGCTTTTCAGATTTTTTTTCTGAATCGTCTTTTGCTTTTTTTGTTGCTTTTGCCGCAGTTTTCTTAGCAGTTTTTTCTTTTGGAGCAAAAGGTTTTAAGAATTCTTCGCATTTGTATTCTGCATTGTCTTTTGCTTTTACAAGAGTTGCAAATGCTTTTACAGCAGCGTCTTCGTTCTTTTCGTCCATTAAAGCGACTGCAAATCCATGAGCAAGAGTCCAGTCAGAAGTTTCTTTATTGAACCAGACAATGCCGTCATAGCAGTTGGCACCTGTAAGAGTTACAGCTTTTTCGCCTTCACACATAAGCTTAACGATTTTGTAAAGTGCAGTTTTTTCGTCTTTTGCAATAGCAGCAGCGTTGCAAACTGTAGAAAGAATGAACAGTCTGTTGATGTTGTTGCGTGTATCACCAAGATTAATACCTGCGCTTGTAAGATATTCAGCAAACTTACGAGCAAATGCCCATTTTTCTGCAAGACCAAGAGCTGCAAGCTCTTTTACCATTGCAAAACAAATCAGCTGTTCAGGAAGATTCTTGTCTGTTCCGAATAAAGTCTGAAGATAAGAATCTGCGTTCTTTGCCTTTTTAAGACTTGCGATGATGTCTTCGCTAACTTTTGCTTTATTTTCATTATTCAAAAGCAGCACTTTTTCTGTCAGTTTTGCAAATTCTTTGTACTGTTTGTCAGCAGCAGAAAGTTTTGCTTCTCCAGCGTATTTAGCAGCCATTTCATAGAATGCAACAGCAGCATTTTCTGCAGAAGAGATAACTTCTTTAAGCTGTTTTTTGATTTCTGCATCAGAAATCTTACCTGCTGCTGGCTGAACCATGCTGTGAACTGCAGGAATTACAGTTGTAGCATAAGCGCTGAGTGTCTGATAAAGTTCCCGGTAACAGATTTCCTGCCATTCTGTTTCAAGGTCATAGCATCCGCGGCCCTGAAGTGTATCGCACAAAATCTGGTATTTGCGGTCAGCACCGTCAGTAACTTCCTTAATATCCATGTAAACCTGATATTCAAATCCATTCAAACCAATGTACATACCGCGTTCACAGATTTCCTTAGAGCGGCGGATGAACCACAAGCCTGAGTGGTGTTCTCGGAAGATTACGAACTTGTTATCTTCTGCGTGAAGATTCAAACCTTCTGAAATTGATTTAGAGCGCATTTCAACGTGCTGTTCTTCACCTTCACCAACTTTTACAGCGTATTCACAGGACTGTTTAATCCATCCCTGTGCGCGGTCATATTTGTTGTTGTAGAAAACAACTGAATATTCGTTTCCTGCGCTGTTAGAGTAAGCGAAAATATTTTCGTTTACACCGCCGTTATCCCATACATCGTAGAAAAGGAAGTTTTCAACATTTGCGAAAATATAACGCTTTTTCATAAGAGGGAAAATGTCGTGCCAGTGGCGGTTAATAAGATTCTGATCTGGAGATTCATTTCTGTAAGCCTTTGTGAATTCCATACCGTATTTTTCTTCAAAGCCTTCAATCTGTCCGTGACCGAACATTGGAAGACCTGGCATTGTAATCATCAAAGTACAAACACCAAAGTATTTGTCATCTTTTCCGAACTGAGCAACTGCTGTGTCTTCATCAGGGTTGTTCATGAAGTTTACATAGCGTTTAAGAATCTGAGGATCGAACTTGATTGTGTTCTTTACAGAGTCACGATATTTCTGGTTTTCTTCCTTCTTGAGCATGTTCATGAAGGCAGAGTTATAAACGCGGTGCATACCAAGAGTACGAACAAAGTAGCCTTCCATCATCCAGAATGCTTCTGCAAGCAAAAGTGTGTCTGGAACTTCTTTTGCAACGCGGTCAACAACTTCGCGCCAGAATTCATTAGGAATGCGAGCTTCAAATTCTGCACTTGTAAGAGCACTTTCAGAGCGAGAGTAGATGTCTCCTCCGTGTCCTGGCTCTGGATACCACAAGCGGCGGATAGATTTTTTTGCAAGAACCATAGCTGCATCAAAGCGGATGATTGGGAAGTTTCTTGCAACATGGAGAATATCCTGCATTACAGCTTCGCGGGCTTCTGGATTCAGGAAGTCAATCTGAGCAGTATCGTTCCAAGGCATACCAGTACCATCGTTTCCGTGGTAAATGTAACGAGTGTCGCCATTGCGGAAGTCTACGCGCTTAAATACAACGGAACAGTCAGAGTGGTTGTAATAGTGATCTTCAAGCCATACACCAACATTTGGATCCCAGGAAAGATTTTCGCCATTAAATGTGTAAGAAGAAGATGGAAGATCTCGACGCTGAACAAAAAGGTCTGGGCGGTTTACAATCCATTCGCTGTCCATACCAGTGTGGTTTGGAACCATATCAGAAGCAAGACGAATACCGCGCTGCCACAAACGTGTGCGGAGATTTGAAAGTGCATCCCAACCACCAATGTTTTCTGCAATGTTATAGTCATACAAAGAGTATGCAGATGCAGCTGCTTCTGGATTACCGCAAAGCTGTTTGATGCGTTTTGAAGCATTTGAACGGCTCCACAAACCTATAAGCCATAAGCCAGTAAAGCCTTCATCGCGCAAAGTATCAAGTTCTTCATCTGGAATCTGGTCAAGGCGAGTAATAGGGCGATTGTATTTTTTAGTAAGCTGATCAAGCCATACAAGTACAGTTTTTGCCATCAAAACTACGCAAGGCATCCATTCACGGTCTGGAGAGAATCTTTCGTATTCTTTCATCAGATTGTCGTAGTTGTAAGCTTCCATGTTCACTTCGCCACCATTGATTGGGTTGAAAGTCATGAACATTTTTTCTTCTTCTGTAAGAGTGTCAATTCCGGCTAGAAGACGACGGAGCCATTCGCCCAGCAAGTCTGTCCAATACTGACGGATATAGTCCAGCTGTCCTTTCAGGCTGTTTGGACTGAAAACAACTGGTTCGCGGAGCATTCCGATAAGGTCATGATTGAACGGACCAAATGTTGGAAGCCCCTGGAAAGATTTCTGAATTGTAGCCCATGCACTATCGTACATAGGATTTTTCTGAAGTTCCTTGTCGTCAAAAAGAATTGCAAATGGCTTGAATGCAGGGTTTTCGTTTGCAAGGTGAAGCAAAATCAGTTCTTCAAGAGTCTGTTCGCGGTTTGAGCGCATAACGCCAGTTCCTGCATCCATAGCATCTTTTGCAAGGTAAGCTTCTGCAGTGATTTTTCCCTGGTAAACTTCTACAGGTGGAAATTCAGCCATGAATTCAAGAAGCATATTATCAACAGCTTCTTTTGTATATTCATTATCAAGATTTACAAGCACAGTTTTGAATGCAGTTGTAAGCTTATCACGACGATAAAGCATACAAACATAGTGGAAAACTTCATCAATCAAACCCATTGCGTTCAAAGAACCAACAGCAATGCGCTTATCTTTCTGTCCCTTTTCATCAAAGTAGGCATTCAATTTTTCAGCAAATTTTCTAACGGCAGGAAGATTTCCCAAAATAACGTTACCGCTTGAAGAGTAGAGCCTTTCATCAAATTTACAGATGTCGCGGATTTTTCGGCCTACATGAAATTCGTTGTAAGATAATTCCATTTCATTTCCTCACTTTTATAATGTTTTCTAAGAATCCATATTTCAAAACATCGTCGCACATGGATGTGCGACGAGTACGATAAATTGCGAAGCAATTTAAAGTTAGAAATAATCAGGATGATTATTTCTAACGGTGCATTGCAACAATATTCTTGATTTTACCAATCAAGCTATCGTCTTTTTCCAAAGTTTCAACTGTCACCGGCATTCTGTAAGTCCAGTTAAAGTCATTTACGCTGCCAGGAACATTAACGCGTTCTGCATTTGAATCAGCAAGCCAGTATTTCTGTTCCATAGACATATAATCCTGCAAAGGATTGATGATCCAGACAGAATTTGCAGTTGCAACACCTTTAAGGTAGCTCTCTGCAATTTCAGGACTGAATGGAGAGTTTGCAATCTGGTCAATTCTTCCGCTGTCAAAACCGTCAACTCCAAAAGCCCAGGGATTTGTGCGTACAAAGAGACTTGCTCCGTTACGGTCTTCCTGCCACCACTGACGTACAGTTGTAGAATCGTGAACAGAAGTAGTTGTAACTGAAAGGTAAGTAATCTGATTCATTGGAACGTAAGGCTGGCCACCTTCTGACCAGCGGCGAGTCCAGCGGTTTACGCGCAATCCAAGAATTCCGTTCTTTTCCATAACGTGTGGCAAGCAAGGTAATTCTGCACCAAGATCCTCTCCACAAGGCACCATCTTTACCGATTTAGTGAGAGTAGAAAGAATCTCATCTGACTGAGTTTCCCAAAGTTTGTTCTGTTCCCATTCTTTTCCGCTGATAAGATTTTTCAATGCGTTCTTTTCGCCGTCATTTAAAGTTCCCCATGCAGTAGAAGTATAGTAAGTCCATACAGGAACAAAGTGATCTGGAGTAACTTCAATAAGACAGCGGTTCTGCCATGCCTTGCTCAATGCATCTTTACAGCGCTGAGCAGCATCGCCTTCGCAGAAGGCGCTCAAGTCAGCCTCGTAAATGTCTTTGTCACCGGTAATAGAACTCTTGAAAAGCCAAAGCTCTTCATTGCCAATGCGGTCCATAAATTTGCTTAGAATAGATGTGGCACTCTGATGATTCCATGTAATGTCTTCGATAAGGCCAGTATTTACATGAGGCTGGCTCAACCAGCGGATTCGTCCGTCATCAAAACCGATGTTGTGAAGGTCGTCGCGGCTCATTGGTACGTAAGGAACTGTGTGTCCCAGAATAGCAGTTGTATCGCGAGCAGGAATAGCCCAGATTCTGAAGAAGCCAAGAATGTGGTCAAGACGATAAGCTCCATAATACTGTTCAGCGTTCTTCAAGCGGTCAATCCACCAGTCATATTTGCGAGCCTTAAGATTTTCCCAGTCATAAGTTGGAAATCCCCAGTTCTGTCCAGTAGGATTTTCGCCGTCAACAGGAGAACCGGCTCTAAGATTGTGATTGAAAATTTCAGGTTCTGCCCATGCATCACAAGAGTCTTCATTCATCAAAATAGGCATATCGCCCTTAAGAATTATTCCAGCCTTTTTTACAGCGTCAGTTGCAGCCTTAAACTGTTCGTTTGCCCGCATCTGAGTCCATGCAAAGAAAAGATGAGCTTTTGCCATAGATTTATCAGACCAGCGCTTTTTAATTTCTTTTGCGCCAATCAGCTGGTCAGATTTTTTCCATTCTTTCCAGCTTGCCTGGTTGTACTGAACCTTAAGATTTTTATAAACAGCATAGCTTATAATCCATGAATTTTTCTTAATCCATTTTGCAAGCGCTTCATCAGCTTCACCAGTTTTAGCAACTTCTGATTTTTCGTAAAGCATGTTCAAAAGGGCTGTTTTAGCGTTAAGAATGCCCATGTAATTAAAGCGTCCAGCCTGACTGTAAGGAAAATCCTTTAACATTTTGTCATAAGCTTTTTTGAATGCAGCATCATCTTTGTAAGCAGCTTCAAATTCCGGTAAAGCGCGAATGTCAATAAAAATAGGATGAAGGGCAAACGCACTTAAACCGCTGTAAGGCGAGCTCTGAGTTCCAGTATCATTTACCGGCAAAAGCTGAAGAAGCGTAAAACCTGCTTTCTTACAGAATTTTGCAAATTCTGGTAAATCTGTATATTCACCAATAACGGTGCCGTCTTTCTTTTCTGTGTAAATTGCTCCCAAAGGAATGGAAGTACCAATAGCTTTTTCTAAATTTTTCATAATTTTCATTATAACACGATTTCCATATTTTTGATGAAAATCTTGTTTTTTCCTCCCATAAAAAGTCAAGAAGATTGTTTCAACAATTGATTGACATTTATTGTTTTTTTTAATTTCTGTAAATTTTTAGTCGGCAAAACCATAAATAAACGAATGAGTGATTTTATAAATCGTGTCATCGTCGTCAGAAATAACACCGCGCAGAACATTATCCGCAACAGAAATAATTTCGCTGTGGAAAAGCGTACTGTACAACTTTTCCTTGCTGCGCATATTCCCAAAAATTTCAGAAGATTTTACAAAAAAATCCAAAAGAACGGCTTTCAGCTTTTCGCGCATCTCTGAATATTCTTCGAAATACTCCGAATCTTCCGGGGCATCCAGAAGCGCCCTGTGCAGCCGGAAAAAATCAGGTTCCCTCCGGGCAAAATCAATTTCCGCCCGAATAATATCCTGCACAGAATTAAAAAAATCGTGCCTGTCAACGCAGACCGCCTCAAGACACTCATAAAGCAAAGCCCCCTTTTCCTGAATCAAAGCCCTCAAAATCCCAATCTTAGAACCAAAATAATAATAAAGCGTAGGCTTAGTAATTTTGGAAAGTTCCGCAATCTGCTGCACACCAACAGCATCATAACCCTTTTGCGCAAAAAGCCCGCAGGCAACCGCCAGAATCTCGTCACGCGTATTTTCAACATTCATAACCCAATAATATATACCGAACGGTAAGTAAGTCAATAGTTTTTTATATTTGGGCGAAAATTCCATTTGCAAAGGGCCTTACGTGGCCCGCTAACGCTCGGTCTTTGTCTTCCGCTCGCAAAGCTCGCTACAGCCAAATCCTGCCTTCGGCACCACTCCAGCCCCGCGCCAGTCCCCACTCGCGCTCCCCGCGCCACAATCACTTCGCATACTACATTTATGTGCAGGGCGAAAATTACATACGCAAACGCAAGAAAGTAGCAAAATGATATGTAATTTGCTAGCTTTTAAGCGCCGCTTTGCACAAAAAATGTGTTCTGCGGCTTAAGACAAAGTGGTAATTACATTCGCAAACACAGGAAAGTAGCAAAATGATATGTAATTCGCCAGCTGTTAAGCGCCGCTTTGCACAAAAAAAGTGTTCTGCGGCTTAAGGCAGGGCGAAAATTACATTCGCAAACGCAGAAAAGTAGCAAAGTGATATGTAATTTGCCAGCCACCGCACACCGCTTTGCACAAAAAAAGTGTTCTGCAGCTTAAGGCAGGGTGAAAATTACATTAGCAAATGCAGGAAAATAGCAAAGTGATATGTAATTTGCCAGCCACCGCACGCCGCTTTGCGCAAAAAATGTGTTCTGCGGCTTGTGGCAAAGTGGAAATTACATTCACAAACGCAGAAAAGTAGCAAAATGATATGTAATTCGCCAGCTGTTAAGCGCCGCTTTGCACCAGCAATTGCCCACGCGGCTTTTGGCAAAGTGGAAATTAAATTCGCAAACGCAGAAAAGTAGCAAAGTGATATGTAATTTGCCAGCCACCGCATACCGCTTTGCACAAAAAAAGTGTTCTGCGGCTTAAGGCAAAGTGGAAATTACATACGCAAACGCAAGAAAGTAGCAAAGTGATATGTAATTCGCCTACTTTCAGGCGTCGCTTTGTGCCAGGAATTGTCCTCGCGGCTTGTGGCATGGCGAAAATTACATTCGCAAACGCAGGAAAAAAGCAAAATGATATGTAATTTGCCAGCCACCGCACGCCGCTTTGCGCCAGGACTAGCCCTAGCGGC